>CALUUU010000035.1 GCA_944324035.1 Candidatus Gastranaerophilales bacterium | reverse complement strand
GTGTGCAAAGAAAAATACAGAATTAGCTGATATTATCAGTTCAGCATCCCTTGTAATCCCTGACGGGATTGGCGTGGAAATAGGGTTGAAAATTCTCGGGTATAAAGTCCGAAGAATCCCGGGGGTTGAGTTTGCCAGAAAACTAGTTGACAGATTTAGTGAGAATTCGCTTCCTGTTGCTTTTGTCGGAGCAAAGCCTGAAATAATTAACAAGGCTGTTGAAAATATAAAAAATGAAACCCCGTCTGTTAATATCTGTTATGTGCAGGATGGATATTTTAAAGATGAAGAAAGAGTGCTGGAAGAATTAAAAAATTCCGGCGCAAAGCTTGTCCTTGCGGCATTGGGTTCCCCAAAACAAGAGATTTTTATAAAACAGGCTGAAAAATTGCTTCCGGATGCCGTAATGATAGGTATAGGCGGAAGTTTTGATGTTTGGTCAGGGGTTGTAAAAAGAGCGCCTGAAATATACCAAAAGCTTGGTTTGGAATGGCTTTACCGTACTGTTAAAGAGCCTCAGAGATTTAAGAGAATTTTCCCGACTCTGCCTTTGTTTGTTTTAAAGGTAATTCAGGAAAAGTTTGGAGTGTAGTATGCAGAAATCAGAAATTGAAAAGTTGAAAGAAGCTTGCAGAGAAAACAGAGAAAATATAATAAAGATGGTATATAATGCCCAATCCGGACATATCGGAGGCTCGCTTTCCTCAACAGAGATTATGACGGTATTGTTTCATAAATGTATGAAACTTGCGCCGAAATGGTTTAAGGATAAAAACTTTGAAACACGCGACAGATTTGTGTTATCAAAAGGCCACGTGTCGCCGATTTATTACTGTAATTTGGCTCAGATGGGGTATTTCCCTAAAGAAGAACTTATGACTTTCAGAAAATTGGGTTCCAGATTACAGGGACATCCCGCAACATTCTGCCCGGGTGTTGATGCTGCAACAGGCTCTTTGGGGCAGGGGCTTGCTATTGCCTGCGGCATGGCAATGGGGTTGAAACTTGATAACAATCCTGCTAATGTTTTTGTGCTAATGGGTGATGGCGAACTCCAGGAAGGTAGCGTTTGGGAAGCTTTTATGGATGCTCCGGCAAGAAATCTTGACAATCTTATTGCTATAATTGACAGAAACGGGCTTCAAATTGACGGTTGTACGGAAGATATTAAGCCGCTCGGCAATCTGGCAGAAAAAATCAGAGCTTTTAACTGGAATGTTATAGAAATTGACGGGCATGATATTGAGCAGATTTATGATGCAATAGAACTTGCAAAAACAGCAGCAAAGCCTACTGCTATCATTGCGAAAACAATAAAAGGCAAAGGCGTAAGTTTTATGGAAAATAATGCCGGCTGGCATGGCAAGGCTCCTAAAAAAGAAGAGTATGAGAAAGCGTTGGAAGAGTTGAAGTATGATTTTTGATAGTTTGGAAAATATAGCAAAGTATGATGTAGTAACAACTGAAATAATAGAGTTCGTTAAAAGTTTAAATGTAAATACTCCTTGCGGACATTACGAATTGAATGATAAAATTTATGCAAATGTTGAGGATTATCTGACGCGGAGCGAATTGGAATGTCCTTTGGAATCCCATAGAAAATTTATAGATGTTCAATTATTGATATATGGCAGTGAGCGTATTGATTTTATAAATATTAACGGCTTAAAAGTCCAGGAAGGTTATGACCATATAAAAGATATTATTTTTTATAAAAAGCCTAAAGCAGAATTAAGCAGAATATATTTAAATGGTACAAATTTTGCCATATTTTATCCTGATGATGCTCATGCGCCTCAAATTACAACATTAAGCCCTATGGATAACGTTAAGAAAGTTGTAATAAAAATTCCTGTAGAGTGGCAGTTATGATTTATTGTGTAATTTTTGATCTTGACGGAACCTTGCTTAACACATTAGATGACCTATGTGACAGTACAAACTATGCTCTTAAACAATTCGGTTATCCGGAACGTACATTAGAAGAAGTCAGAGGGTTTGTCGGAAACGGTGTAAAAAAGCTGATAGAACGCGCAATTCCTGATGGTATGAATAACCCTGAATTTGAAAATTGTTTAAGTGTTTTTAAAGAGCACTATGCTCAAAATATGTATAATAAAACGGCACCTTATGACGGCATATTGGAACTGTTGAAAGAATTGCGGCTAAAAGGTATTCATACAGGAGTTGTTTCAAATAAGTTTGATAGTGCTGTAAAGCAGCTTTGCAAAAAATACTTTGGCGATTTAATCCAGGTAGCAATAGGTGAAAATGAAGATGCCGGGGTTCGTAAAAAGCCTGCTCCTGACAGTGTTTTCAGAGCAATGGAAGAACTCAAAGTTTCAATAGAAAATGTTATCTATGCAGGAGATTCCGAAACCGATGTTCAGACGGCTAAAAATGCGGAAATAGATTGTATAGGATGCTCCTGGGGATTCCGTTCAAAAGATATATTAAAACATGAAGGCGCAAAGTATATAATTGACAGCCCTCAGGAGATATTAAAGATTGTCGGGGTATAGGTATATGTCTTTGTGGGGTTTTTGTAAAAAGGTTTATAGAGTGTGCAGGGAGAGTGTGTATCATATACCAAAGAGCATTTTTGATGCGGCAGCCAAGTTAATGCAAAATCGTCCAAAAATTCTTTTGATAACCCATGAACTTGAATTTACCGGTGCACCGATAGTATTGTTTAATATCGCAAAGATTTTAAAGAAGCATAACTTTGAAGTTTTTGTAATATCCTATCTGAATGGGAACCTAGCGGAACGCTACAGGGAAATCGGGGTGCCTGTGCATATTGTAAGATATATACAAATGGATAGACCCGGGTTTATAAAACTTGTTAAAATGTTTGACCTGGTTATTGCAAATACTATTGTGACATATAGAGCCGTCTGGTATATGAAAGAGTATGTGAAATTTATATGGCTTATCCATGAAGCTCTGTGTTTTGAAACAGATTTATTTAAATTTTATTCTGTTGCACATTATGGCTGTCCATCTATTGTAGATATTTTGAAAAATGTCGGAAAGATTTATACTGTGAGTGAATATTCAAAAAAAGTCTTTTCAAAATATACTGATAATATTGATGTAATACATAACGGGCTGGTTGATGAAGGGCAAAATTTAATTTCAGAAAAGAATGAAAAATCGAAACTGACTTTTTCTTTTATAGGTTTGATTAATAAACGCAAAGCCTGTGATATTTTAATCGAGGCAATCAGGCTTTTACCTGAAAGCTACAGAGAACGTGCGGTTTTTAAGTTTGCAGGCAATGTACGCGATGATTTCGGGAGAAGATTAAAAAAGAAGTATAAGGATGATGTAGAGTGGCTTGGAAAGATTTCTGACAGAAAACTTTTAAAAGAGCTTTATTTACAGACTGATGTACTTGTATGTGTTTCAAGAGATGATACAGCACCATTAGTTGTGGCGGAAGCTGCGATGTTTGGAGTTCCTTCCGTTATAAGCCAAAATGTCGGCTCTACTTATTTGATAAAAGACGGAGAGAGCGGTTTTGTTGTGCCGACTGAAGATATTAAAGCCCTGCGGGATGTTTTTGTTAGAATTATTGATAATCCTGATATCTTAATTCCTATGAGAAAGAAAGTCCGGGAAAATTATCTAAAAACGAGCACGATGGAAATTTTTGAAAATAATTTTATGAAAATTGTGAATGATAAATTGGGGATAGCAAGTGAGCAATAGAAGGGTTTTAGTACATTTACATTTGTATTATCATAATCAGCTTGATTTTATGCTATCAAGATTAAAAAATATCTGTGATTGTAATTGGGATTTGTATGTAACTGTTTGTGAGGAAAATCAAAAAAGCGTTGAAAAATTAAGAAAACTTAAACCTGATGTTCATATAATTCAAGTCGAAAACCTTGGATATGATGTCTGGCCTTTCATTCAAGTCCTAAGAATGGTAAATATTGATGATTATGATTACGTTTTAAAATTGCATACAAAAGCTAAGCAGGGATTTCCAATTAAAACATATGTATGGCGTAACGCTTTAGTAGATTGTATGTTAATCTCTAAAAAACAATTCAGAAAAATGTTCTCTTTGTTTGAAGAAGATTGCAGTATAGGATTTGCCGGGCGTTCTGTTTATTGGATGGCATTTTCCGGCTTAGTGCCTGAAGAGCAGTATATGCTGAATAGGATGATGAAAAGATTAAACTTAAAATATACGGAAAATTCATACCTTTCAGGTACAATTTTCTTTGCAAGAATGTCGATTTTTAAATCTGTTATTGCCTCTGATATTTCTGCAAAAGATTTTTCTGCTGTTTCAAAAACCTCTTCAAAAGCAACAAACGCACATGTTTTAGAAAGAGTTTTTTCATTTTTAGCTTCCAACAACGGGCTGAAAAATATTGGATTAACATATTTTCAAGGAAAAATAAAAGAATTTTTAAGAAGGCTGTTTTCAATAGAAATCATTTGGACGGAAAGTCAAAAAGGATTTGTGCTGTTTTTATTAAAAAAAAGATTTCCTTTAAAAGTAGTTAAGAAAAAAACTTATATTCCGCCGAATGGTGCGAAAGAGATTGAACAATGTTTCCGGTGTGTGCGGCAAGAAAATAGGCGTCTTGTTGTTTATGCCGGCTATTGCCCGGACGGTAACATCCGGGAGTCTCAAATTTATTATCTGAACGGCTTGAAAAATGTGACGGATAACATAATTTTTGTTTGCGACTGTATGGTTTTACAGGAAGAAGTTGAGAAAATAAAAGATTTAGTGTCTGTTTGTATATTCAGACATCACGGCGGTTATGATTTCGGTTCATATAAAACAGGGTATGAATATGCATTGAATAACGGTTTGCTTAATAGCGCAGAAGAACTTATTTTATGCAATGATTCATGCTATGGCCCGGTTTTCCCGTTTGAAAAACTTTTTGACAAGATGAAGCAAAATCAATGTGACTTTTGGGGAACTGTAACGAATAAAAATTCTAAAAAGCGGCAGCCGGAGCATCTTCAATCATTTTTTATGGTGTTAAAGTCAAATGTTTTTAATTCGAAAGTGTTTAAGAAATTTATTGGCGGCGTGAAACCGCAAAGGAAAGTAAAAGATGTTATAAACAAATATGAAATCCCATTTACAAAATATTTGAAAGAACAAGGTTTTAATTATGCTGCGGTCGTTGAGGATGAAAAATTCCCTTATAAAAATATAAATAAAACGTTTTATCCGCTTACATTGATGAGAGATTTTGGCATACCGCTCGTTAAAGTTAAGGTTTTCAATAATATTTTTCTGGAAAAGCTAAAGGAATTTTCTAATGATACATTGGATTATATAAGTGAGATAAATCCTGAGCTTGCTGAAATTATAAGAAAAGAAAATGAAATGTAATTTTTGTGCTAATATTGTATTGTAAAAGGAGTATTCGAATGCCGTTTGAATTTGAAAGACAAAAAATTAAAGATGTTATTCTTGTGAAGCCGAGAGTTTTTGGTGATAACAGGGGATTTTTTATGGAAAGTTATAAAAAATCGGATTTTATAAAAAACGGGATAGATGTTGAATTTGTACAGGATAACCATTCAAAATCTTCTGCACATGTTTTGCGCGGGCTGCACTATCAGGAAGCGCCTTTTGGTCAGGCAAAACTTGTCAGATGTACAAGAGGCAGAATTTATGACGTTGCAGTAGATATAAGACCAGGTTCAAAGACTTTCGGGGAATATGTAAAAGTTGAATTGTCCGAAGAAAATAAACAAATGTTGTTTATCCCTGACGGGTTTGCCCACGGTTTTGTTGTACTTTCAGATGAAGCCGAACTTCTTTACAAAACCTCTAAAGAATATGCGCCGCAGGCTGATAGAGGAATTTTGTGGAATGATAAAGATATTAATATTAATTGGGAAATAGATTTTGAGCCTGTTTTGTCTGAAAAAGACAAAATTCAGCCTGCATTAAAGGAGGTCTTTCGCGTATGACAACATTGCTTGTAACAGGCGGAGCCGGGTTTATCGGAAGCTGCTTTGTAAGACATATTTTAAACAAATATCCTGATTATAAAGTTATAAATCTCGACGCGTTAACTTATGCGGGAAATATTGAAAATCTTGATGATGTGAAAAATAACCCTAATTACAAATTTGTCCACGGCAATATTTGTGATAAGAGGCTTGTTCGTGAGCTTGTTGCAGAGAGTGACTGTGTCCTGAATTTCGCTGGAGAATCGCATGGGGACAGGTCGATAGCAGGCCCTGAAATTTTTGTTGAAACGAATGTTCAGGGTACTCTTAATTTGCTGCAGGCATCAAAAGAACTTGGAGTTGAAAGATTTTTGCAGGTATCAACCGATGAAGTATACGGAACGCTTGGTAAAGACGGTTATTTTTACGAAACTACTCCTCTTGCTCCGAATTCTCCGTATTCGGCTTCAAAAGCAAGTGCGGATTTGCTGGTAAGAGCTTATTATGAAACATACAAGATGCCGGTTTTGAATACAAGATGTTCAAATAATTACGGGCCTTATCAGTATCCGGAAAAGCTAATCCCGTTTTTTATCTCAAAACTGCGGCGCGGTGAAAAGGTTCCTGTATATGGGGATGGTTTAAATGTCAGAGATTGGCTCTATGTTTATGATCACTGTGAAGCAATTGATGTTGTTTTGCATAAAGGTAAAGTTGGGGAAGTTTACAATATCGGCGGTCATAACGAAAAAACAAACCTGGAAATTACTAAAATTATTCTTGATGCTATGGGAAAAGATGAAAGTTATATCGAGTATGTTCAGGACAGGCTCGGGCATGACAGAAGATATGCTATTTCAAATGATAAAATAACATCGGAACTTGGCTGGGAGCCTTCCGTAACATTTGAACAAGGTATAAGACTTACAATAGATTGGTATTTGAATAATATTGACTGGATTGAAAAAATAGAAGCAAAACAAAAAAAGGCGGCGACAGTATGAAAAAAGTATTAGTAACCGGGGCTGGCGGAATGCTCGGACAGGATTTATGTCCGATACTGGAAGATAACGGGTATGAAGTTGTCGAAACTGATATTAATACTCTTGATATTACTTCTGCCGATATGGTAAAGAGCGTTCTTGGCAATGAAAAGCCGGATATTGTTATTCATTGTGCAGCGTATACAAATGTAGATAAGGCCGAAGAGGATTTAAAAACAGCGGAACTTATAAATGTCACGGGAACGGAAAATCTTGCTGAAGTCTGCGGCAAACTCGGGATTACTTTTGTTTACATTTCAACGGATTATGTGTTTGACGGCACAAAGACTGAGCCTTATAATCCGCAGGACAGAACTAATCCGATAAATAATTACGGAATGACAAAATATGAAGGTGAAGAAGCTGTGAGAAGTCTTTGCGATAAATATTATGTGGTAAGAACTTCATGGCTTTACGGTCATCACGGCAAAAATTTTGTCGAAACCATGTTAAATCTTGCGAAAACCCAAAAAGAATTAAAGGTTGTAGATGATCAGATAGGTTGTCCTACCTGGACGGTTGAACTGTCAAACGGGATTGTAAAATTATTAGCATTGAAGCCTTACGGAACTTATCATGTCTGCGGTTCCGGATTTACAAGCTGGTATGGGTTTGCAAAAGAAATTTTTGAACAATCCAATCTTCAGGTTGATTTAAAGCCTTGTATGACTCAGGATTTTCCTCGTCCGGCAAAACGTCCGTTTTACAGTGTAATGGATAATGACGGGATTTGCAGAAATTGGAAAGCTGCATTAAAAGATTATCTTGATTTAAGAGTAGAAAGCGAGGATGAATAATGAAAGGTATAGTTCTTGCAGGCGGAACCGGAAGCCGTTTATATCCTTCGACAATTGCGGTTTCAAAGCAGCTGCTTCCCGTGTACGATAAGCCGATGATTTATCATCCGATATCTGTTCTTATGCTAGCCGGGATAAGAGAAATCCTTATAATTTCAACACCGTCTGATCTGCCGAATTTTGAAAAATTATTGGGCAGCGGAGAGCAGTTCGGAGTTAAATTTTCATATAAAGTCCAGCCGAAACCGGAAGGACTTGCACAGGCTTTTATAATCGGCGGGGATTTTATAGGTGAAGATAGTGTCGCACTGATTTTGGGAGATAATATTTTCTACGGCTCAGGATTTTCCGGCATGCTTAAATCTGCTGCCGAATTTACAAAAAATGGTCTGGCAACTGTTTTCGGTTATCCGGTAAAAGACCCTGAACGCTTTGGAGTTGTTGAATTTGACAGTACAGGTAAGGTTCTTTCTATTGAAGAAAAACCGAAAAATCCAAAATCTAATTATGCAGTTACGGGATTGTATTTTTATGACAATAAGGTTTGTGAATATGCAAAAAGTTTGAAACCGTCTGCCCGTGGAGAATTAGAAATAACTGATTTGAATAACTGCTATTTAAAAGACGGTAAACTCAGGGTAGATTTGTTAGGCCGGGGTTTTGCCTGGCTTGATACAGGAACACATGAATCTATGCTTCAGGCAAGCCAGTATGTAAGAACTATTGAAGAAAATCAGGGGATAAAGATTGCTTGTCTGGAAGAGGTTGCATACAGGATGGGGTTTGTTTCAAAAGAAGATTTGTGCAAAAATCTTGCGAATATAAGCAATAACGGCTATTATAGTTATGTAAAAGGTATAGTAGAGGGCTAGATGAAAAGAATACTGGTAACAGGCGGAGCAGGTTTTATAGGAAGCCATTTATGTGAAAGGCTTTTGGCAGATGGAAATGACGTAATTTGTCTTGATAACTTTTTTACCGGTTCAAAAGATAACATCAGGCATTTGCTTGACGATAACCATTTTGAACTTGTAAGGCATGATATAACTAAAGAATATTTTGCGGAAGTTGATCAAATTTATAATCTGGCATGTCCGGCCAGTCCTCCGCATTATCAGTATAATGCAATTAAAACAATAAAAACTTCCGTGCTTGGTGTTTTGCATATGCTTGGGTTGGCAAGACGCTGCAATGCTACGATTTTACAGGCTTCTACCAGTGAAGTTTACGGCGATCCGAAAGTTCATCCGCAAACAGAAGATTATTGGGGAAATGTTAATCCGATAGGTGTCAGAAGCTGCTATGATGAAGGGAAACGCTGCGCTGAAACCCTTATGATGGATTACCACAGACAAAATCATGTTAATACACGAATAGTTCGAATTTTTAACACATACGGGCCTAAAATGGCGTTGAATGACGGGCGTGTTGTGTCGAATTTTATTATTCAGGCTCTGCAAAATAAAGATTTAACCATATACGGAGATGGTTCACAAACCCGTTCTTTTTGTTATGTTTCTGACCTTGTGGAAGGTCTGGTCAGAATGATGAATAACGAACATAATTTTATCGGCCCGGTTAATTTGGGAAACCCTTCGGAGCGTTCGATTTTGGATTTTGCAAAATATATTATTGAACTTACAAATTCTAATTCTAAAATCGTATTTAAAGAGCTTCCGCAGGATGATCCTGTTCAGAGAAAGCCTGATATAACCCTTGCAAAACAAGAGTTAGGGTGGGAGCCAAATGTTGATATAAAAGATGGTTTGATGAAAACGATAGAATATTTCGCCTCAAAGCTCAAGGAGGTTCAATAGATGAAAGTTTGCGTTATAGGAACCGGATATGTCGGACTTGTTGCCGGAACTTGTCTTGCTGAAATGGGTAATAATGTTATTTGCGTAGATAACGACATAAAAAAATTAGAGCAGCTTAAACAAGGGATAATTCCGATATATGAACCGGGGTTGGAAGATTTAATAAAGTCTAATGTTTTGGAAGGGCGTTTAGAATTTTCATCGGATTTGGATTATGCAGTTAAAAAATCTTTAATATGTTTTATAGCTGTAGGCACCCCTCAGGGAGAAGACGGCTCTGCAGATTTGCAGTATGTTATGCAGGTTGCCGAAAATATCGGTAAGTCCATTAACGGCTATAAGGTTATTGTTGATAAATCAACGGTTCCGGTCGGAACGGCTGAACGTGTTGCTGAAATAATAAAAGCACAGACAAATGAAGCTTTTGATGTTGTTTCAAATCCTGAATTTTTAAAGCAGGGTGCTGCCGTTGAGGATTTTATCCGCCCGGACAGGGTTATAATAGGCGTAAATTCCGAAAAAGCAAAAAATATTATGCTTGAATTATACGAGCCATTCGTTAGAAATCAGAATCCTATTATTACGATGGATACACGTTCTGCTGAGATGGTTAAGTATGCTTCAAATTCATTTCTGGCAGTAAAAATTTCTTATGCGAACGAAATCGCAAATCTTTGCGAAGCTGTAGGTGCTGATGCAAATATGGTTCGTCTTGGCATGTGTGCAGATACAAGAATAGGAACTAAATTTTTGTATCCCGGACTCGGATATGGCGGAAGCTGCTTCCCGAAAGATGTAAAGGCTATCTTAAAAACCGCAAAGGATTACGGAACACAGTGTCCGATAATAGAAAGTGCTGATAAAACTAATAAACGTCAGCGGCAGCTTTTTATAGATAAAATTATTAAACGGTTCGGCGAAGATTTAAGCGGTTTCACTTTTGCAGTTTGGGGACTTGCTTTTAAACCTAAGACAAATGATATGCGGGAAGCTCCTTCTATTACAATCATTAGTGCTCTGCTCAGCAGAGGGGCAAAAATTAAAGCATATGACCCGAAAGCTTATGATTGTGCCAAAATAATTTTTGGTGATAAAATAGAATATGCTGATTCATCATATGAAGCATTAAAAGATGCAGACTGCATGCTTTTGATTACAGAATGGAATGAATTCAGGCGTCCGGATTACGAAAAAATGAAATTGTTGATGAAACATCCGATAATATTTGACGGCAGAAACCAATATAATGTTGAAAAAATGCGAGCTAACGGGTTTGAATATTATCAGGTCGGCAGAAAGTAAGAAAGGGGATTTGATGAAAGGAATTATTTTAGCAGCAGGAGCAGGAACAAGATTATATCCGGCATCTCAGCCAATATCCAAAATTCTTTTGTCGGTTTATGACAAACCGATGATTTACTATCCGATTTCGACCCTGATGCTGGCCGGTATCCGTGATATTCTGATTATTACAAATGAAGCGGATTATGATAATTTTAAAAAACTTTTAGGCGACGGATCTCATTTTGGAATAAATATTGAATATAAAATTCAGTATGTTCAAAGAGGTATTGCAGATGCTTTTTTAATCGCTGAGGATTTTGTAAACGGAGAAGATGTCGCACTGATTTTGGGCGATAATATTTTCCACGGCCACGGATTTTCAACAATTATGCACCATGCTGTTGAAAATAATACAGGTGCAACAGTTTTCGGGTATACAGTGAAAGACCCTGAGCGTTTCGGTGTTGTAGAATTTGATGAGAATAAAAAAGTACTTTCTCTTGAAGAAAAGCCAAAGCATCCAAAGTCTGATTATGCGGTTACAGGTTTGTATTTCTATGACGGGCATGTTTGTGAGTATGCAAAGCAATTGACTCCTTCTGCTCGTGGTGAATTGGAAATTACGGATTTAAACAAAATTTATTTGGAAAAAGGGCTGTTGCAGGTGGAAATTTTAGGCCGCGGTTTTGCATGGCTTGATACAGGAACACATGATTCAATGCTTCAGGCAAGTAACTTTGTACAATCCATGGAGCTTAACAAAGGCGAAAAAATTGCCTGCCTTGAAGAAATTGCATATCTGAACGGTTTTATAAGCGGCGAAAAAATTCTTAAAAATATCGAAGGATATAAGAGCGACTATTACGATTATGTAAGAAATATTATTCTAAAAAGTATGACAGGTGTCAGGGTTTAGTTTAATAATCTTAAAAGTCTTGCCTGAACGCTTGGCTTGCGCTATCCTATAGTTATGATAAAGCAGTTAAGATTAAAAGATTATATTTTAATTGATGAGCTGGAGGCAAATTTCCATTCCGGGTTAAATGTGATTACGGGTGAAACCGGTGCCGGCAAAAGTATATTAATCAGTGCTGTAGATTTGGCTTTTTCATCCCGTGTATCAAAAGATGTGATAAAAAACGGTTGTGACAAAGCTGTTATTGAGCTTGTAATTGAAAATACAAAGCATAATTTAAAACCGTTATTTGAAGAAAACGGAATTGATGATTTCGGTAATGAAATAATTCTGACAAAAGAGATTACCCAAAGCGGTGTCAGAACACGTCTTAACGGAACTTTAATTAATCAGGATTTCTTGAAACAGATAAAAGCTTTATTTTTGGATATTCATTCCCAGCACCAGACTTATGTATTTATGCAGCCGAAGCATCATATAACTCTGCTTGACAATTATGCAAAAGATGTCTACGGTAAAGCATTAGAAGAATACAGGGAACTGTATAAAAAGTATCTTGACACCAAAAACTTGTTAGAACAGGCAAAGAATTCCGCTGATAATACCGAAAGTCAGATAGAATTTTTAAAATTTCAGGTGAATGAAATAGAAGAAGCAGAGATAAAATCCGCTAATGAAGATGAGGAGCTTAATCAAGAGCTTGAAGTTCTTGCAAATGCTGAAAAATTGAAGGAATTAACCGGCCAGGCATATTGGGCAATAAACGGTGACGATGGTTCTATTATTGAGGCTCTTGGAAAAATTAAGCAGAGTATTTCAAAAGCTGCCGGCATGGATTCAAAATTAGAAGATTTGGAAAGCCGTTTAATTGATATTACGGAAAATCTGCACGATGCAGGCTCAGAACTTAGAGATTACAGCCAGAATTTGGATAATGATACGGAAAGATTAAACGAAATTCAGGAAAGATTGTATCTTTTGGATAAGTTAAAACGCAAATACGGCTCAACTCTTGAAGAGGTTTTGCAAACGCATGATAAGCTTGCGGCGGAACTTTCCGGAATAGAATTTTCATCACAAAATATTGAACTTTTGGAAAAGGAAGTTGATAAATTACATGGGCAGCTTGCGGATATTGCTGCACATATCAGCGAAAACCGTAAAAATTATGCCAAAGTTTTATCGGTTTATATTCAGGAAAAACTTGAAAAACTTGAACTGCCGAAAGCTCGTTTTGAAATTTCTGTTACAGAAAAGGAACTTGGCGCAGACGGATGTGATAATGTTGAATTTTTAATTTCCACAAATGTGTCGGAAGATTTAAGACCGTTAGCGAAAGTTGCCTCAGGCGGTGAAATTTCAAGAGTAATGCTTGCGATAAAATCAATTTTTGCACAGTCTGATGATATTGATACTGTAATTTTTGATGAAATTGATACCGGGATTTCCGGACGGGCATCCCAAAGCGTTGCGGATGAGATAAAAGAACTTGCAAAATATCATCAGATAATACTAATTACTCACCAGCCTATTATTGCATCAAAGGCTGATAAGCATTTTTACGTCAGAAAATCGCAGGCTGATGAAACAAAAGTTGAGGTTTATGTTCTTCAAGGCGATAATAAAATTAAAGCTCTCGCTGAACTTGCCGGCGGTGAGATTAATGAGCAGTCAATGGAGTTCGCTAAATCTTTAATAGAGGCATAATTTTAAAAAATGAGGAGGGGTAATGAAATGTTCAAAATGCGGGATAGATTTTAGTATCTACACCTGCGGTAATGTGAAATTTACGTATTGTAAAATGTGCAAAGCTGTTTGGATTAAATTTTCCGAACTGAAAAAACTCGGAGAGCTATGTGATTTAAAAATTCCTCTTGTAAATCCGGCACAAATGCAGCCTGTTAAGGTAAAGGAGGAGCCAAAAATTTGTCCGGATTGCGGGAAACAGATGAAAAAAGTTTATTTTAACGGAATAGTAGCAGATATTTGTCCGGACTGCGACGGAATATATTTTGATAACGGCGAACTTTCAAAATATTTTAATCTTTTTATGAAACAATCTGCCGGAATTCTTGATAATTTGGTTTTTATTACTAAATTTTGTAATGGAGAAAAAGAAAAAAAAGAGGTGCAAATGACTGAAATAGAAATTCAAAGTAAGGAAAAAGAACGTAACGTGCTTTCAATGAATGGTTTTGCAATGTTATTTTTTATGTTTATCTTTGCACTGATTGCGTTTTCCTGTTTTTTATACGGACTTGTGGCTATAGGAGTGATTCTGACTGTAATTTTAGTATTTATGTGTCCGGGATTTAAACTGTTGAAACCGCAGGAAGCTATTGTCTTAACATTTTTCGGCAAATATATAGGAACTCTGAAAGGTGCTGGTTTTCATTATGTTAATCCATTTGCACAGAGTGTAACTGCGTTTGTTCCTGTTTCATTAAAAGCTAGAACGCTTGATAACGGGAAACAGAAAATTAATGATGAACTTGGAAACCCTATTGAAGTTGGCATTATAGTAATCTGGGAAGTTCAGGATACTGCAAAAGCACTGTTTAACGTTGAAGATTACACAACTTTTTTGGCATCTCAGAGTGATTCTGCTCTAAGGAATATTGTCAGAATGTACCCTTATGATGCGCCGGAAGATACCGGTGTCCAGTCTTTAAGAGGTGACAGCATGGAAATTTCAGCAAAACTCAAAGCTGAAATTCAAAGAAATGTAAGACCTGCAGGTCTTAATATTATTGATGCAAAAATTACACATCTTGCATATGCTCCGGAAATTGCAGTTGCAATGCTTCAAAGACAGCAGGCTGTTGCTATAATTGATGCTAAAAAAACTATAGTTGAAGGTGCTGTCAGTATGGTTGAAATGGCTTTAAATAAATTAAGCGAAAATAATATTGTAAAACTTGAAGAAACCGAAAAAGCCAGAATGGTAAATAATCTTCTTGTAACACTTTGCAGTAACAAAGAGGCGCAGCCGGTTATCAAGAACGGTTAAATTTTTTAATATATATAAATATAAAAAGGCAGAGTTGACACTCTGCCTTTATTTTTGCAAGATTAATCCTCAATAAAGTCTTTAAAATGCAGTATTTCCTGCCGGCGCATTTTTTTTATCGCTAAATTTTCCAATTGCCGTATACGCTCCTTTGAATAGCCGAGCTTCTGCCCTAATTGTTCCAGAGTAAGCGGAGTTTCACCGTTTATGCCAAATCTGCAGGATATAATCCTCCTCTCTCTATCTGTCAGAATATCCAGTAATTCCGCAACACTTGATTCAAGATTTGCATTTTTGACATGGGTGTCAGGAGAATTATAGCTTTTGTCTTCGATATAATCAC
>CALUUU010000034.1 GCA_944324035.1 Candidatus Gastranaerophilales bacterium | reverse complement strand
AAAAACAAAAAATATAAAATTCATAAATTCTAAAATAATATGCCTGTATAAAATCTGTACAAATATCATTATTTTTATCAAGAAATTCTTTAATAAAAGATTGCTCTTTTTGTGCAACGTACATTTTTGACGGATTTCTAAAAGAGGAATTAGCATTGTCCATTCTATAACAATAGTACGGTTCATCTAAGAAATAACAAGTTTTAGCTAAAGTAAATATCTGAAAATAAAATCCTAAATCTTGATATGAAGCTCCGGGAGTTTCATTATGACATATATTATTGCTAATTAGAAAATTTCTATTATAAATTCCGCTCCAGTTATACATCCACATTTTAAATATTTCAAGATTCTTGCTAGGAATAATTACCTTATTAAATAGACTTTTATCACTAATCAGCGGAATATATATCAAATTATTACCATAAACATTAAAAAAATCCGATTTTACAAAATCCACGTTATGTTTTTCGGCAGCTTCATACAAAGCACGGTACATATTTGGTTTTATATAGTCATCCGGTTCGACTATACCAATATACTTTCCTCTGGCAAGACTTATCCCTAAATTCATGGAATGCCCGTACCCTGCATTTTGTTTATGCACAACTTTTATCCGTTCATCTTTTGAGGCGTATTCATCCAGGATTTCTCCTGATTTATCTGTTGAGCCATCATCAATACATATTATTTCAATATCTTCAAGTGTCTGTATTAAAACAGACTCCATACACTGCCTCAAATATTTTTCAACATTATATGTAGGAATTATTATTGATACTGACGGAATTTTACTAGACATTGGCTCTCCTTATTTTGATTTTTATTCCAAGAATTTTAGTTATTATATGATTTTTATATTTTTTAATACTGAAAATATTTGACACAAACGAAGCTTTTGACTCTTGAATAAGGCTGCATAATTCCTGATAATTATTAAAATTGTTCAGACATTTTATAATATCTGAACTGAAATGTAGATTAATGTAGTCTTTAAACTGCATCAAATCATTTAAATATATACGTTTTAGCTTTGTATTTTTTACCGTATTAAAATAACCAATAGGCCCGCCGAGGAAAAAATCGACCATAGCCGCCTTTTTTCTATCCTGCATATACAAAAATTCATTAAGATTTACTAATATTTTAAAAGTTTCCAGGTCTGTTAATATTGGTCTGGCTATAACACAAGTAGCAGAGTTTTTGTTATCCTTACGATAATTATAAAGATATTCTTTTAAAAAACTTACCTTTGGATTTTTAAAAAAACATATTTTTGCAAACAAACCATCTTCGGCAGTTACAAGATTTTCAACAAATTTTATATTATTATCTTTTAAAAACTGGTGTTTAAAAATTTTATCCCATACATATATTTGTGCATATGAAATATTTTCATCATAATTTTTTCCGTCTGCTAACGCCCAAATTTTTTCCGAATGCCAACGCATCTCTTCTTTCTTGCCTGAATAATAAAAATTCACCCCAGAGCATGCAATATCTGGGGCTTGTTCTGAAATTACAGGCAAAAGTTTTGTAAAAGCATTTTTTTCTAAAAAATCATCCGCATCCAAAAACATAATATATTCGCCAGTTGCTCTTTCCAGTCCATCATTTCTTGCGGCAGATACTCCTCTGTTTTCTTTATCTATTATTATTAGCTTGTTGTCATTTGCCGCGTATTTTTGTAATATTTTTAGAGAACCATCAGTTGACCCGTCATTGATACAAATAATTTCTATATCTTTAAATGTCTGATTTATTACACTGTCCAGACATTGTTCAAGATACCTCTCAGCGTTATATACAGGAATTATTACTGATATTTTTGGACTGCTCATAGAATCCTCTATTTTGATTTCTCTGATAATATGTGATAATTCACATCAAATTCTTTACTTATTCATGTCATGACTTAACATATTTGTCAACAATAAGTTGGCGAATATTAACATTATTTGCCGGAGTGTAAACTAGGTAAAATAAAGAGGTATTATGAAAGAAGAACAATTAAAGAAGCTTTTCGGACAAAGAGTCAGATTAATAAGAAAGAGTCAAAACCTCACTCAGGAAAAATTGTCCGAAATGATAGACCTTGATCCTCAACACTTTTGCAAGATGGAAAACGGCACACATTTCCCTTCTCCTAAAAATCTTGTAAAGATTGCTGATGCCCTAAACGTTGAAATTCAAGATTTGTTCGCTTTCAATTCCACTAATAATACACTGGATAAGATTATAATCGAAACCAAAAATCTTACACCTAAAGAGCTTGAGTTTTTACAAACAATAATAAATGCTTTAGGTAAATTAAGATAAAAAAAGGCGGGAAAATTATTTCCCGCTGTGAAGAATGCTAAGCGGTGTTACCCGCAGAGTTCTTCGATTTTTTGAGTTAAAATATTACATTATTGTTCAAGTAAATTGGTACACACATAAGTACTCAAATTACTCCACGAAACATTTTCTTTTACTACTTTAGCCGGATTACCCGCAATTATAGTATGCTCTTTAATAAATTGACCGGTTAAAACAGCTCCCATACCTACGATACTATTGTTAGGAATTCTGGCATTTTTGCCTATTTTTACTCCCTCACCAATCCAACATTTATTTCCTATTTTTAATGGATGTTTTTGTCGATTAATTATTTTTTTAGAATCAAGATCATAAATGGTATGCCCATCAGTTGCCCATATATCTATAGAATTTGAAAACATACAATCATTTCCTATTTCGAGAGAAGAATTATCATCTAACGTAATTTGGCATCTTGAAAAAGGTGCAAAGCTTGTATTTTTACCGATATATACACTTTGACCATTTCCATTAACGCATACAATATTTACATTACTAAAACAGGCACTAGATTCTATTTCAATTTTACAATTATCATTTTTTATTATAATATTTATATCTTTTGCAATAAGCCCATTATGTAGAATTATAGTATTATTTTTCCCAACTATATCAAAATTTATACCTGGAATTCACATATTTTACGAGCATCACTATCAGATTTTAATAATATTGTATTATTTGTCATTACTGAAATAGGATTGTTACGACGCTTAAATTTTATCCTTATTCCAAGCAAAGTAATCACTTTATGTAATTCTTGATTTTTTATGGAAAATATTGTCTGCAGAAATGTTAATCTGCCTTTTTGCATAAAGAAAGCCTTAAAGTTGTCTGCTTTTAAATATTTAACCGCTTGTTTTTCAGCTTTATTGAAATATGTAAACTTTAATTTAGCAGCATAATCAGAATTAAATATTTTGGAAAATTCATCAAATAATTCTTGTTTTAAATCATCTGCAGCATTCCCGACAAAAAGGCTTATACAGTTGTAAATATGCTTAAACACGGCTTCTTTTATATATGGCAAACTGCCTATTGACTCTGTTATCTCCAATGTATTATTAATTTGATCAATTATTTTAAATAATTTTCTATCGCTTCTAATTGTTGAACTTCCCTGATTTTGCTCACAGCGGTAATTATATACAGGTTCATCTATCAATATTATTTTATCAATTTTTGAATATACCTCGCAAGCAAACGGAAAATCTTCATACGGAGTTACTTTTTCAGTTAACTTTATATTATTCTCTTTAAGAAATTCTCTTTTGTATATTGCAGACCAAATACTAGGAGCAATCAACAAAATCTCCGGATGTTCTTTTAGAGTAAAAGGTTTTTCCAATGGTAACGTAGCAATAAATTTATGTTTATTGTAAACATCTTTTTCCGGGCAATAATTAAAATTACCTTTTAAACAATTTGCATTATAATATTTAGCTTTACTATATAACAACTCATAAGTTGTAGGATTAACCCAGTCATCTGTTTCTAAAATAGCAACGTATTCACCACGTGCAATATTTAACCCTGTATTTATAGCTTTTCCATATCCGCCATTTTCCTTATGAACAGGAATAATTCTGGAATCTTTTGCCGCATACTCATCTATAATCATGCCGGAAGAATCTTTTGAGCCATCATCTACAGCAATTATTTCTATTTCTTTTAATGTAGATGCCAATACACTGTCAAAACATTTTCTCAAATATTTTTCTACATTATATACCGGCATTATTATCGAAATTTTAATATTTTCCATCTTATTTCCTCATTAAAAAATTATCTTTCTTTTGCATTCTTCAATAGCTCGTCCTTATCAATCGAACCCCAGCTTTTAAACTTGAATACACGGTCATCTATAGTAATATCAGCATTTGGTTTACCGAAAAAGATTTCATCATACTGAATTTGATTTTCTTCAAGCCAATCAAGTGTTATTTTTCCTATATTCTTTAATACTTTTCCCACATTATGCCCCTGCGACTGCATATTGCGTGCTGTATTTATAATAACAGTATGCCCGTCAGCTTTTAAACTATCAATGAACTCCTTTGCACCAGGCTGAACTTTTACATCAGCATAAGTTTCATCTGGTTTCTTTATAGTACAAATTGTTCCATCCAAATCAATACATATACGCAATTTCTTTTCGTTCATCAATTACACTTCTTTCCTTTTGCTTATTTAATACATTATTCAACAATTGCACTGCCTTTAAGTAAAAAACTTTCTGCCTTTCAATATTATCCTTGTGCAGCGGAATCATCGACAGAAACAACAGCCCTTCTATAAACTGAATCTCAAGCGGATTAAAACTATTTTTCACGGCATTATTATCAAAAACATTTTCTAATATTGAATAATCTTTTGATGTTAAAATTTTATATTCAAAACTATTATTCTTTTCTTTTAGTTTGAACAAGTCCTGGACAATAAAATCGTAAAGTCCGCAAATACTATGACGCAATTTTGCAATATCATATCTGGCATCGCCATATATAGTAGGTTCATTATTCAGCCTGCCTCTCGGATCTATCAGTTTAAAGGTATAATTACTGGAGTCAAACAAAATATTAGAAAAACAGTAATCACCATGCATAACAGAAATGCTGCCGTTTTGCGCCAAACGTTCTGCAAAAAATTTTATATCATCTATTAAATAATCTATACCTTTATAATTCACACCGTTGATATTGACTTGTGTTCTTGCAAACAACTGCTTCCAATAATCTGACTGCTCTTTTAATTCATTAATTCTATCCAGCGTTTTGTCACGATAGAGATATAAAAGAGAATTTTTATTTCCGTCAGCTTTATATTGTTCTAATTTTTTATGCAATGAGAACAATTTTTTTATTATATAATTCCAGTCTTCTATATTTACGCTGCCTGACACATACAACTCTTGTAATGATGGATACCCGTATAATTCCTGAGTTAACATAGCAACATTTTTTTGAATTTCAAAATTGATTAATCTTGGAGTTAAAACTTTAATCTCATTAGGAATTTCTCTAAACCAACAAGCTTCATCCTGCAGTTTTTGAATTTTTTTACTGGACTTAGTTAATGTTCCATAATTTGTATCCACCTGTATTGAATTAAATTCTCTTGCATTAAATAATAGATTTTTCGCTTTTATAAGCCCTGATGTATGCCCCAAGTCATACCAATCTTCAATTAACCTGGTTCTGAGCTTATATTTTTCCATATACATCAACAGTGCAGTGGAAATTTCTTTCTTTAATAAAAGTCTGGCTTTTGTGCAGCAATTCAGTAGATATTTTGTATCAGAAAATGAATAATACCCAACCAAAATTTCTTTTGAATTTAAGTTAACATTTTTTTCTTTATCATAAAAACGTTTAACATATTTTTGACTATCAATCTCTGCCAAACACCAATTTTCAGAAGCTGTCATCTCTTTTGAGCTGAACAAAATATCTTTTTCTTCATTTATGCTATGAGGAATTAAAGTATCACCTAAAATTACCCTTGTCGGTAAATCAGGATTTGCGGCTTTCAAACCATACTTCAAAGAGGATAATATATTTTTATTTTTGCTGATTAATACAAGCTTTATTGAAAATTTTTGTATTAAAACATTTTTTATATATTGGATTAATTCTTTATTATCTTTACAAACAACAATTATGAAATTATTCAATCCGTAGTTTGATAAATTACTTACCTGCCACCAAATAAGCGGCTTGCCGCGCAAAGGAAGCATAGCTAACGATGAGTAAAACCCCACAGGCATATTCTCATTGTTAGTTTCGCCGCCGAATAAAAGTATATTATTAAACTCTTGCACCATTATTCCTTTCAATATATTGAATTAATTGTTCCGGAGTTCCTACACAATCAAAGTGTTCAATATCATATACCCCGATTGATTTTGAAAATTTCTTTAAATGATTATAAACATTTGACATATAGAACTCGCCTTTCGATAAATCAGTTTCAACAATAAGATCTATTACCGAATTCATAAATAATTCCAAAGTTTTAAAATAATAAACTCCTGCAATTGCATGGTTTGAAATAACTTCCTTTTCTCTTGTTTCAATAAGCACACCGTCAGCATCAACCTTCGCATAAGAAAAACAATGGTTATCAGAATTAAACGTTAACAAAGCTCCTGCCAGATGTCTGCACCTTACATTTTCAAGGAATTTATAAATATCTTCCGGATTAAAAATATTGTCTGAATCAGCAAATAAGATATCCAAATTAGGATTTATTTTATTATGAGCTGCCAAAGCCGTAATTGCTGCCCCCATTGTTAATTTCGGAACTGTCACAAAATTCAGGGAATAGTTTTGTTTCAAATACTCTAACTCACGCTTTTGCTCACATAAAAACTTTTCTTGCAGAACGAGTGTAAATTCCGCTTCTAATTTAGAAAATGAGGATAAAGCATGTTCAATCATCATTTTGCCGTTAAACTTGATAAACGGTTTTGGAGTATCATATTCTGCAATTTTAAAACGGCTTCCCGCTCCGGCCATTGGTATTACAATATTTATTGCTCTCATACTTTTTCCCCTATATAGAATTTCTTTCTCAGATTATTTTTATTGAAAATATAACTAAAATCTTTAAACAATCTAAAATATTTACCCGGATATTTCAGGAAAAATCTCATATCAAAGAATCTTTTAAAATATCTAATTCTTTTTAAATCTATATCGTTATATTTATACTGCGGGTCACAATAAGTTTTATATAAATTCAGCCATTCCCTATGCGTAATAAAACCGTTATAGAGTTCCGGACACCATTGTGTTATCTGCGGATATTTAATAACACTGTATGAAAACTCATTATCATCAATCATGACAAAATTATTAGCAATAATTTTATTGGAAAATGTCATATTTTCACAGTTATAACTATCCGAATCTTTAAAACTTATATTAGGAAACTTTTTCTTTACAAGAGAATATAAGACATACGTTTCCGGGGGATATTGCCAGCCGGAGTCTACAAAAGGCTCGTATTGCGCCCTTACATGTTTATACCAATATTGAGAAGAAGCTTCTATATCCTGAAAAGGACATGAATATAATAACTTTATATCTTCAGTCAAACCGAAATGAATCCAATCCGACATATGAAACGGAAGCAGTTGAATATCTTTTTTCATTACATGCGCAAATTGCGCAAATGTCGAACTATTTAAAATTCTATGTTTAAATATCGTAAAATTACTATCTCTGTCAGGATATTTATTCCAGTAATTTAAGAAATTTTTATTTTTTAAAATTAAATCCGTCCTTAATCTCAAACAATATTTCGTTTGAACTTTTTCAATACCTGCCTGGACGGTTTTTATTATACGATTGACATTATTCGGTTTTGGAATATTTTTATATTTTTTCCCATTGATGCTAAAACACGCAAAACCATATTCATCTAGTTTTGCCTCTGAAGGAGCATTAAATATCTTAGCGCCAGGATCCTTATTTTCAACTAAAATATCAAAATCTAAACCTGTAATATCAGAACCTCTCCAGGTAGAAAGAATAATAGGGCTGTCTTTAAATAATTTTCTTATATTATTAAGAACATCCTTTGTTTGTTTTTCAATCTTGCCGTGAACAAGTATTGTTATCTCTGTTGAATCAATAGTATCCTGCGAACTCATTACATTATCCTAACTCATTACAATCAAACATAAATGCCATTCTACACCTGAATAAATACATCAAATTTTTATATCGTTATTTCTTGCTATCATAATTTATATTCTTGCCAAATTTACGCAAAAAAGATAAACTATATTTTATTTTTGTTAAATATATTTATCATAATATAGATATATCTTATAGTATTAATTTTGTCAAGCTATAAAATGTATATATGGTTAAAGACAGATTAAAAATATTAGGGTTAAATATTAAATTCGCCAGAATGAAACAAAATATATCACAGGAAGAGCTTGCAGAAATGGTTAATACATCAAGAACAACCATCAGTATGATTGAAACAGCACGTCAAAACCCCACTATCTTAAAAGTCATAGATATTGCACGACAACTCAATACAGATATACATGAATTAATTAAGGATGTCTAAAATCTACCCTACGCCAGCACGCCTGAATCCAGAATTTTTTGGACTTCGTCATTCATAATCTTATGAATTTCTTCAACGCTCATTTTTCCGTCTATTGATTTGAAATTATAAATAGATTTCATATTGTTATATTCATCAAGGCATTTTTGCTGGTAAATTTGAAAACTCTTATAAAAATCAGTTGAAAATCCTACATCCCTGCCGCTTTCGTAGTAATTCAAACCTGTTGTGCCGATAATTCGTTTTAAAAGTTCATCCACAGGCATATCAAGATAAAAAACCAAATCAGGTTCCGGCGCATAGTCATATAAGTTTTTTACCCAGTTTATATCCTGACCGCGCACAACATCACGCGCAAGCGCTGTATAATAGTATCTGTCCAAAAGCACAATAAACCCTGATTTTAAAGCCGGTATAATCTGATTTTCAAGTCTGTCCGCAAAATCCGCGGCATATAAAAGACTATATGTTGTTGCATTCAGCAAATTCCTCTCTTTTGCATCATCAATTACATTTGCAATCAGGCGGGATGTTTTCCACTCGGAAACCATAACCCCGTATGACTTATCCTGAATAGAACGCTTTAAAAGCTCGAGCTGGGTTGATTTTCCTGAGCCGTCCGTTCCTTCTATTACAATCAAAAGTCCTTCATATCCGCTTTTTGTTTTGTACTTTTTAGCCATTTTCCACCTTAAATTTCAATACCTTTTGCACGCAGAATATCACAAAGCATTTCACGTATTTTAACCTGTTTTGAATGAATAGAATCCATTGCATCAAGCTGAACCAGCCCGAATTCTTTAACCATTTTCTGATATTCTTTTATAACACGCCCCTGAAAAATCATATAGCTTTCATAAGGGTCATTGCTTAATTTTAAATCCATCCCGGCTTCGTAGAATTTTGGCGCACGGTTAAAGCATATGCGCTCCATAGAAACTTTCGGGTCAATATCAAAATACACTGCCAAATCAGGTTTTATAGAAAAATCATAAACTTTCCTGACCCATTTTGCATCAACACCACGCGCAACATCACGCGCAAATGCCGTATACGCATACCTGTCTGCCAGAACAATAAAACCTGCTTTTAACGCCGGAGCTATTACCTGCTTCATCCTGTCTGCAAAATCCACCGCGTGCAGCAGAGAAAAAGTACGCGGAGAAAGCAGATTCTTTTTCTTCGCAAGTTTAGTTGTCTGGCTTATAAGCTCGGAGGAATTCCACTCGGTAAAAATAACATCCTGCCCGTTATTTTTAAGCCAATCTCTCAAAAGAGAGAGCTGTGTGGACTTACCGGAACCGTCAATTCCCTCCACGCAGACAAGTGTACCTTTCATATTATGTTTTTCAGTTAGTTTTGACAATTTATGCCCCTTTTTCTTCTAGTTGAGCCACGCTGATTTTTCCGAATTTTGCGGAAAGATTATCTATCAAATGAATAAAATACAATTCCGGTTCCAAATCTTTCTGATCAAGATCAATAATTGCGCCCCAGTCGCTTCTGCCATGGTGAGCTGCAATCATTTTTGCAACTTTTTTGAAGCCTTCGTGCATACACAGAGAAAAACCGTATTGGGAATGCGATATCCATTCTTTTCTGAAATTCTCATCATAATCAATTAATCCGGTTTCTAAATCAATTGTGTATTCAAAAATCTTGCCGATATCGTGAAGAATACAGGCCGCAAATATATTATCACGGTTAAACTTATACTCAGACATTTCCATATTTGCTTCCGCATACTGCAAGCACTCCAGCAAATGCACCATCAAACCGCCTATGTAATTGTGATGCATAAGCTTTGCCGCCGGCATAACTTTGATTTTGTCTTTATGCTCAATAAAATATTTCATAATAAACGAGTTAAGTTTTTCGTCGTTAATCTTGTTTATATAATCAATCAGAGCTTCATAATATTTTTCACGCTGAGCCTCGTCCAGCCCGGTTTTTGCCTCTTTTATAAGTTCCAGCACAGAAACCAGGCAATTATTATATTTTTCGTTAAATGAAGCCGAAACTATACGCACAATATTCCCAGTTCTGAAAATTTTATTATCAAAACGGTTTAATGTTTCTTCCCATAGAATACAATTCAAAACAGAATTGTCTTCAGTATTTTTCAGTTGAAGTTTTCCCATTTTTGTTCCGGCTTTTGTATCCCCGACAGAAAAAGTTACAACTTCATAATTTACTTCTGTACTAAACATAATTATCCTTTTTAACTAATTTCGTGTTCTGTCAATTATTTTGTTATCGTTGTTCCATTTGAAAGAAGATCTGATTTCTTCCCCGACCTTTTCAATCAAATGGTTTGCATTTTCTTCCCTAAGCGCATTAAACTTTTTGCAGCCTGATTTCATTTCTCCGAGAAATTCATCCGCAAATGCACCTGATTGAATATCTTTCAAAAGTTCTTTCATTGCCTTGCGTGATTCAGCGCCGATAACTTTCGGCCCGCGTGTCATATCGCCGTATTCGGCAGTATTGGAAATAGAATATCTCATATCGGCAAGTCCGCCCTGGTTAATCAAATCCACAAGAAGCTTCATTTCGTGCAAAACTTCAAAGTAAGCCATATACGGAGAATATCCGGCATCAACAAGAGTTTCAAAACCGGCTTTTATAAGTGCGGAAACACCGCCGCAGATAACAGCCTGCTCCCCGAACAAATCAGTTTCGGTTTCTTCTTTAAAAGTTGTTTCAATAATTCCGGCACGTCCGGCACCAATCGCGGAAGCATAAGAAAGTGCAACATCCTTTGCATCACCGGAAGGATTTGAGTATACGGCAATAAGCGACGGAACACCGCGCCCGGCAAGGTATTCGCTTCTTACTGTATGCCCCGGGCCCTTTGGCGCAACCATAATAACATTAACACCTTCCGGCGCTACAATGCGCTTGTAATGGATATTAAACCCGTGTGAAAACATCAGATACTGACCTTTTCGCATATAAGGCGCAATTTGTTTTTCGTAAACATCAGCCTGGATTTCATCAGGGATAAGAATTTGCACAATATCCGCCCATTTTACGGCATCTTCAATACTCATAGTCTTAAATCCGTAATCACGGGCTTTTACATCGGACTGTCCGCCTAATCTTAAACCAAGCACAACTTCGCACCCGCTGTCTTTAAGATTTGTCGACTGCCCGTAGCCCTGAGAACCAAACCCTATAATTGCAATCTTCTTTGTCTTTATTAACTCCGTATCAATATCTTTGTCCAAATAAATTTTTAATTTATCCATAATACACCTCGTATCATCCCGTCACGTAATGCTAGCACAAATACATATCATCGTCAAATATAAAAATGGGGGACTTATATCGCAGTTTACACTAAAATATTTAAAAATTGTCATTCTGAGGGCTTTAGCCCCAAGAATTTCATATTAAAAGAGAGCCTTCGGATTTCATCCTCAGGATGACAGATAACTTCGTTGTGACGGTTCCCTTTGTAAGGATGACATAAAGCGGTAGGATTTATGCCATAACTAAGATTAGAATTTTGTAAGTTAATTTCTCTGTAGATATAACTCCCCATCCCATCCTTCCCCAAGTAGGGGAAGGAGTTTATGCGCTGCGTTGTCCTTAGCAGCGCTGAAAGATTTCGTTTACCAAAGGCAAACGAAACGAACATCCATTCGGTCAAAGCGATGCCGTTAGGCAGCGCAGAAATTGATTGCGTGTTTTTCTTTTTCGGTTCACTTTTTCTTTTTGTATCGCAATTAAAAAGAAAAAGTGAACATAAAAAACATAACTTATGTATATGGTCGATAAAGGCTCATAACATGGTTATGTAAATGTGAAATTTGCTATATAACTCAAAAAAATGTTACGACTTTAGCATAATTGTTACGACTTTGGATTTAACACTGCAAAACCTGCAAGGGAGTACTTAAACCATACTATATTATCTGTCCTGTATTTATTTCGAAAGAAGAACTTCAAAAATATTAAAAAGCATTACAAAATCTTGACTCACAAGTATTTTAGTATTATATTAAGCTTGTTAGCGGAATTATTATTAATCGTAGAGTAATGGATAAAGAAATTACAAATAAGAAAAAATATATAAATATCTACAAATGGTTTTTTATAATTTACTGCTTCTTGTCTTTATTTTGTATGACCTTTATAATTGTCTGTATAGACGAAGCTCAGCAATATCCTGAGCTTGCAATAGTACTTGCAAATACAGCTTGTTTGAATATAGCTCCTCCAATTATTATATATATGCTAAGCTATTTCGCGAAAAAATATAATTGGAAACCTGCTGTTAATATTATAGTTAATCTTCTTTTCCTGCCGGCTGCTCTGATAACTTATTTCTGCGTTCCCACATGGTCAATTGTGTATTATTGGGTAGTGATAGAACCATACTAATATTTTATGTACAACTTGTATAATAACAATATAGAAAATTTTGTGTTATATTGAACATATTAACGGAATTATTATTAATAGATAAACTATGAATGAAGAAATTACAAATAAGAAAAAATATATAAATATCTACAAATGTTTTTTTATAATTTACTGCTTTTTGTCTTTATTTTGTATGCTTTTTATAATTAGTATTATAGACGAAGAAACTCTGAAATACCCAGCTTGGATAAGTGACATTAAAACAGCAGCATATCTAAATATAATTCCTCCTATTCTTATATTTATAATAAGTCGTTTTGCTAAAAGGTATAATTGGAAACTTGTTGTTAATATTATAGTTAATCTTCTTTTCCTGCTGCTTGCTTTGATAATGTATTATTTTGTTCCTGTATGCTCAGCTCTTTATTATGAACTAGCGTTAAAAAAATTCTGATATTATACTTATGAATATTGATTGTGGTTACATATTATGGCTGTTTATTGTAATAATTCCTCTTTGCTTAGAAGTTTGGATATTTATTAATATAAATCAAAAATTAAACCGTACTGGAAAATTTGCTGATATATTAATTGATAAAAACAATCCTTTCAAATTTCTAAACGTGCTTTGTTTGCTGTTTATGCCTTTAGTTATAGCTGAAACAATTATTATATTTTTAACCACAATAAAACGACCGTCTTTATTTGGATTAATATGTATTATTTTTCCAATATTAATTTTTATACCTAGTCTAATTAAACAATTACTAAAATATTACTCAACAAAATTTAATTGCTCTAAAATCATAAACTCAATCTTGGATTGTATATTTTCTGTTTTATTCATTGTATATATGCTGTATGTAATTTTATTTGGAATCATTATCTATTTATCCGGTTATACAGAACGTCATATACCATTATTTCTTTATAAAACAACGTTAAAACAGCTTAAAAACAAAATTGGTTCTGAAAAAATACAATACTTTCCTGACACAATCCCCCAAAACACAAGAAATTTTGACTTCTATATAGACGATGCTTGGGATGGGAGTGTATATTATGTAAAGTACAAAACAGACAAAAATTCAATTGAAAAAGTATTCAAAGAAAATACCCAAAAATGTATCGAAATTAATAGAGATAACAAAAATTATCCATCTGTTTATATAAATGACATATCATACGAAACACAAAGCTGTTTCTTTACAATAAAAAACAGCGTCACACCATATACAACCGGAATAATATGGGATAAAAAAGTTAATACTTTGTATTATTATTATTCAAATTAATATTTTTGTGTTATGTTGAACATATTAACGGAATTATTATTAACAGGTGGACTATGAAAGAACAAATTACTAAGAACAATACTTCGGCTGAATATGTAGATATATACAAAACCACGCACAGATTTTGGACAATTTTAGCGTTGGTTTGTTATTTTATTATAGTTTATTTTATAGGTTATTTACCAAAATATCCAAAACTTGTATTCGTACTTAAGTTTTCGCTGTGCCTGATTTTTATTCCGACAATTATTATATTTTTCGTGAGAAATTTTGCAAAACTTCTAAAATTTAACCGTTATATTAATATCACTTTTATTATATTTTTAAATTTAATCAGCGTATTGATTTATCTTTTAATCTTAATTTTTATTGTTTAATAATGGCTAAATAGCTGCCAGCAGCTTATCAGCAAGCCAACACACTTGAAAATCCGAAAAAATATGTTATAATCATAAAAAAGGAGGAATTATGAAAAGTCCAATTATAGCAAGAATCTTCGAGGGGGGGAGGGGCTAAATTCTAAGCCTGGCAAGACTTTTGCCCCTTTTAGCCATTGCGGCAAACCTGTCATTCTAAGGGTTATAAACCCGGAAAATCTAAAGAGTTTATTGTGTAATTATAAGAATGAAGCATTTGTAAATAAACTGAATTGCTTCACTGTCGCTTGTAATGACGCAAAACGTTATGCGGAAGGCGAACCCGTCATTCTGAGGGGTGAACACCCCGAAGAATCTCCTGAAAAGAGATCCTTCGCTAACGCTCAGCTACGCATACAGGTTCACACGTCCTCGCTCCGCTGCGGCGGTTCATTTTGTAATGATGACAAAAAGTCAGGAAACGTCATTGCGAGGAGCTTTGCGATGAAGCAATCCATAAAAAGCCCAATCAAATGTATTCAGACCGGTACATCAAAACGCGAAGGGAACGTATTCTCCGGGATTGCTTCGCTACCGCTCGCAATTGTACATGTCAAGTAATTAGTTACATGACCCAAGTTATGTGCATCAATCGGCAATATACATAAGTTATGTAATTTATTGTTCATTTTCTCTTTTTATTTGCGAAGTAAAAAGAGAAAACGAACCAAAAGAGAAAAA
>CALUUU010000033.1 GCA_944324035.1 Candidatus Gastranaerophilales bacterium | reverse complement strand
AAGTGTTACTTTGACTATGGCATCACGTTTGTTCTCGATTTTCGGATAATCTTTTTGAGTAAGTTCAATTGTGCCGTTTTTATTCCAGATTAAAGCTTTCATATTTCTCTCTATGCAGGTTTTAGGTTATATCATTTTTTATGATTATATGATATAAGCCTGCAATATTCAAGTCGTTTTCTTGGAGCCTTATATAACAAATTCCTCATTTACATAACCCATGTAATGTTCCTAAGGGCAACGCAGCGCATAAACTCCTTCCCCTGCTTGGGGAAGGCTGGGATGGGGGGGATATTTGCGTCATTCTGAGGCTGAAAGCCGAAGAATCGCAAATAAAAAGAGATCCTTCGGTTCACTTATCGCAGTGATGCACATACTTTTATTTATTATATAATAAAACTTAAGAGGTGTTTTATGATTGCAGAATTTTTGGAAAATTTTGGGATGGCAGAATGGGTTGCAGACGCTATTGGAGATAGTTTTGCGGTTTTGCCGTTTTTATTTGTTATCTTTTTGCTTGTAGAATTCTTCGAGTTTTATTTTTCTGATAAAGTAAATGCTTTTATGAAATCTGCAAAAAAATCAGGCCCGGTTATCGGAAGTTTGGCATCAATTATACCGCAGTGCGGATTTTCTGTTATTGCAAGCACTTTGTATGTAAGACGTTTCATCACGCGCGGAACCCTGCTTGCAATATATCTGGCCACTTCTGATGAGGCTATTCCGGTTTTGCTTTCTAATCCGGTAAGCTATCATTACGTTATTCCGGTCATTGCGGTTAAATTGCTTGTTGCAATTCCTGCAGGGTACCTTGTTGATTTTCTGTTTAAACAGCAGGAACAAGAGCCATTGAAGCATGATGAATGCGGCGATGAGCATATTGAAGAAGGCTGCTGCCACCACGAAATTATGAAAGGAAGAAAACGCGATTTGGTAATCCATCCGATTAAGCACACCTTTCATACCTTTGCTTTTATTCTTGTAATTACTTTAATACTTAACTACTTCATTAGTGTTGATGTTATAAGTCGTTTCTATTCAAGTGATATTACAGCTTTTAAAATATTTCAGCCGCTTGTAACAGCGATTGTCGGCCTGATACCTAATTGCGCTGTGTCTATTGCAATTACCTTAATGCTTATAAAAGGTACAATATCATTCGGCGCGGCAATGGCAGGTTTGATGTCAAATGCCGGGCTGGGTTTGCTTGTTTTAATCAGAATGAATAATATTAAGGATACGTTAAAAAATATATTAATACTGCTTGTGATAAGTACGGTCTGCGGTATAGTTTTGCAGTTCTTATTCTAAATATTAGCGCCGCCAGAAGTCATTTTACCGAAGGCATTTGAGCCGCCTTCTTTTTCTCTGATTAAATTCATAACAAATTCGTTGGCTTCTTTGTCCCTGGCTATTGCTTCTTTAATTTTTAACATTTCCGAATAATGCAGCCCTTTGAAAGATGCATTTTGGCTGTTTTTAATATATTTTTTAAATTTTTCCTGGGTTTTGAAATCAAAGCCGGAAAGCTTCATATTCATTGAATACCATAGGTAAAATTCCCTAAGAAGCATATAATAATCCGCTTGCTTATCGCTTATAATAAACATAGGTTTGCTTTTTAACCCTATTCCCTGACCGGTTAAAATGTTTACATAAACCGCTTTTATTCCCTGTAATTCTGTAATAAAACCTGTATGTTCGTTGATTTTTTGCAGAATATTGTTTGCGTTTTTTATTTTATAAACTTTTGTTCCCTGCGCTTCTATGTAATCTATAAGTTTTTGCGGGTTGTTGTCTGCGGTTTTTGTAATATCTTTTACGTTATTTTTTACCGTTTCAATAACTTCAAGGGTTTTCGTATTTAATGTCATTGTTTCAGTTGAAGAAATGACAGTTTTGGATGTAGAATTTGTAAAAGTTTTGTTCAGCATTTTTTCAAGAGTCTTTGCTCTCATTTTTAAAGCTGATTTTAGTATAAATTCTTTCAGTTTTTTCATAATACACAGTATAAACTATTCCGGCGCAAAAGTTTTCATACATTGGATGTAGATTTAAATATTAAATTTGTATAAAGATTGTAAAAAATACACTTGCTTTTTATAAAACTTTGCGCTAAAATGTGATTGTGAAATAATTCACGAATTTACATTTGTATATAAAATCCCCGAAACTATGGAATAGCAAAAGTTTTAATGATATAATCAATTTGTTATAAAAAGGAGAAAAATTATGACAACAAAAAACAAAAAGACAGTCGATAATTTGGAAAAGGCTTTGAAAAGTTCTCCAAATACTGTCGAAACTGCCGAGCAGTTAGAATTGCTTATTGAAAGAGTTAAGAAAGCGCAGAAGATTTATTCAACTTATACACAGGAACAAGTTGACGCTATATTTAAGGCTGCAGCTACTGCTGCTGATAAAGCTCGTATTCCGCTTGCAAGAATGGCTGTTGAAGAAACAGGCATGGGTGTTCTTGAAGATAAAATTATCAAAAACCACTTTGCATCAGAATATATTTACAACAAACACAAAAACGCTAAAACCTGCGGTATAATTAAGGAAGACAAAACAAACGGTATCAAAATCGTTGCAGAACCTCTTGGTGTTCTTGCAGGTATTGTTCCTACTACAAACCCTACTTCAACCGCAATATTTAAATCATTGATTGCATTGAAAACAAGAAACGCAATCATCTTTTCACCACACCCTAGAGCTAAAAAATGTACAATAGAAGCTGCAAAAGTTGTTTTGGAAGCTGCAGTTAAAGCTGGTGCGCCTGAAGATATTATCGGCTGGATTGATGTTCCGTCAATTGAATTATCAAGTCAGTTGATGCAGCACCCTTCAATTGCGTGCATCGTTGCAACAGGCGGCCCTGGCATGGTTAAAGCTGCTTATTCATCAGGAAACCCTGCTCTTGGTGTAGGCCCTGGTAACGCTGCTGCTGTTATTGATGAAACTGCAGATATTAAAATGGCTGTTTCTTCAATTCTTATGTCAAAAACTTTTGATAACGGTATGATTTGTGCTTCAGAACAATCAGTTGTTGTTGTTGATGAAGTTTACGAAGAAGTTAAAAAAGAATTTATCTACAGAGGTGCATATCTGTTAAGCCAGGCTGATGAAAAGAAACTTATTGCTCTTCCTTTCATAGATCCAAAACGTGGTACAGCACATCCTGATATCGTAGGTCAGACTGCTCACAGAATTGCAGAACTTGCAGGATTTGAAGTTCCGCAGACCGCAAAAGCACTTTTAGCTGAAAGACCTTCTGTAGACTGGGAAGATCCATTCTCAAGAGAAAAATTGTCACCGATTTTGACTATGTATAAGGCGAAAGATTTTGAAGAAGCCGCAGAAATGGCTTATGAGCTTGTTTCAAAAGGCGGTGCCGGTCATACTGCTGACTTATACACTGATACACGTCATCAGGAAAGAATTGACAGATACGCTGAAAAAATGCCGACTTGCAGAGTGTTGATTAACTCTCCATCTGCACAGGGCGGTATCGGTGATTTATACAACTTTAAACTTGAACCGTCACTTTCACTCGGCTGCGGTTCTTGGGGTAAAAACGCTGTTTCAGGTAACATTGGCGTTGAAAACTTATTAAACTACAAGACAGTTGCAGAAAGGAGAGAAAATATGCTCTGGTTTAAGGTTCCGCCTAAAGTTTACTTCAAGAGAGGTTCTGTGGATCTTGCTCTTCGTGAACTTGAAGGCAAAAAACGTGCGTTTATTGTAACCGACAGATTCTTATTTAACTCCGGTGCTGTTGATAGTATCGTTAATGTATTGGATGATATCGGTATTGATCATCAGATCTTCTTTGATGTTAAACCTGATCCGACATTGTCTACAATCAGACAGGCTATGGAAATAATTAAGCCGTATGAACCTGATGTAATTATTGCATTGGGCGGCGGTTCTCCAATGGATGCAGCTAAAATTATGTGGTTGATGTATGAACAGCCTGATACAGACTTCTCTGATATATCAATGAGATTTATGGATATCAGAAAGAGAATCTGCAGAATTCCTGAACTCGGTAAGAAAGCAACTATGGTTGCAATTCCTACAACATCAGGTACAGGTTCTGAAGTTACTCCGTTTGCAATTATTACTGATGATGAAACTCATGTAAAATATGCAATTGCAGATTATGCATTAACTCCTAATATGGCAATTATCGACCCTAACTATGTTGACGGTATGCCAAAAGGATTAACTGCAGCTTCCGGTATTGATGCATTGGTTCACTCAACTGAAGCATATGTATCATCTATGGCTACAAACTTTACAAATTCAAATGCTTTGGAAGCTACAAAATTAATCTTCAGATATCTGGAAAGATCTTACAATGAAGGCGCTAATGACCCTGTTGCAAGAGAAAAAATGCATTATGCGGCAACAATAGCAGGTATGGCATTTGCAAACGCATTCTTAGGTTTGTGCCACTCTATGGCTCACAAACTTGGTGCAATGTTCCACGTACCTCACGGTGTAGCTAACGCATTGTTATTCAGACAGGTTATCAAGTACAACGCTGTTGATTGTCCGAAAAAACAGGCAATCTTCCCGCAGTACAGATTCCCTAACGCTAAAGCTAAGTATGCTCAGATTGCTGATGAGCTTGGCTTGGGCGGTAAGACTGATGACGAAAAAGTTGAATTGTTCATAAAGGCTATTGAAGACTTAATGAAGAATATCAACCTGCCGTTCTCTATCAAAGAATTCGGTATTTCAGAAGCTGAATTCAATGAAAAACTGGATGAAATGGTTGAACTTGCATTTGACGATCAATGTACAGGTGCAAACCCGGCTTATCCGTTGATGGAAGATATTAAAGCTATCTACATCGATGCTTACAACGGTGTTGTAAGAGATTATTACAAGACTACAAAATAGTTAGTATAATTAAATTCTAAAAGAACCGTTCGAATTATATTCGAACGGTTCTTTTATTTTGAGCATTTTTTTATTTCCACGGATAATCGTCTTTTATCTGCCACCCGTCATACATTATTATGGCAAAGCAGGCAGCTTGTTTTCCATCCCTATATGTATGAGCTTTACATCCGTTGTTATTTATAATTTGTTCTCTCGAAAATGAATTAAAAGCATCAAGTCCTGCGATAAAAGGTTTTTTATTATTCATATAATACAGTTCAAAAATGTCAAAAATATCTCTGCCATATATATTGGGTCCTTTTTCGCAATTAACATCTGTCGTTAATACAACATACTGACTATTAGACCATAATGTAAGGCAAGATCCGTCAGATAATCTGAAAGAACTGCCTCTGCTATGAATACTATCATATTGTATATCTTGACCGTTAAAGTTGTAAGCTTTATATAATCCTGATTTTTTTTTCTGGTGCTGCAGGTATGGTAAGTAATATCTTTCCAAAAATTCGTCATTAGTTATAACTCTTTGTAAATTTTCATCAGTGACGGGGTAATCCCAGTATACTGAATCCCCATAATCTTTAACCGCCATTTGGTATGCATTTGATAAAAGTGAGTATGTTCTTTTTAGCTGTGTCACGGTTACAAGCTTCTGGTATTTAGCAATAAGCATAGGGAGTGTCATCGCTGCAACTATTCCGATTATACCCAATGTTATTAATACTTCAGCTAAAGTGAATGCTGCTTTTTTCTTTAAAACACGGTCATCCTGAGGATGAAATCCGAAGGATCTCTTTCCCCATGAGATTCTTCGGGCTAAAGCCCTCAGAATGCCAAAAGGCGTCATTGCGAAACGCGAAGCGTTGAAGCAATCCAGAAATTTGCAATACCGGGTTATAAATTTGTCTAAAAGGCTGAAATGCTCTCCAGTTGCGGAGAGTCTAGCCCCCCCCCCTGGAGAATACTGCTGTTATTAGTGTTTTCAGATTTTAACATTTGATATATCCTCCATAAATTCAAACAACACTTAATATTATAACATATAATTTAGAATTTTTCTATATAAAATAATTAAGAAATTTAATATTTAGTTTGAAAAATAGCAATTATTGTAATTTTATATTCTTTATATATATAGGATATAGCTATGACTAAAATCGGTTCGGAATATTACAGTAATACACAGGATACACGAAACCCGTCAAAGTCTACGCCTAAAAAAGGCGTAAAGATAGAGGTTTTTACTTGTGCCCCCTCTTCAACCAGAGTTTCCAGCAAAGCAATAGATGGAGAGATAAGGCTTGAGGCGGCAATTGATTATAAACGCGTTAGAAATCACGGTGTTGAAATTGGTAAAATTGCTGAAATTCCGGACTCTGTATTATACAATCCTTTTTATAAATCAAGTTATGCGTATTTAAAGTTATTTGGCGGCAAGTTTAAAGTAGAAGATAATAAAGGTGTGAGTGATAAAGGCGCTTCAAATGAAGATATTTGTCTAGCGCTTTATGCAGAAAAGGTTGCTGATACGATAGAAAATGTCGGAGCCTGCTATACCGGAGTAAAAAAGGCATTTCTGTCAGCCGGAATAATCAATAATTATGACGATATGCCGCGAGGTGAGGCAAAAGATTCTATAAGTTATTTTGAAAAACACCCTGAGAAATTTAAAAAGGTTTATGTCAGCAAAGAAAATTTAAAGAAATTACCTGCCGGCCGGATTGTTGTGTTTACAAATGGAGATGATGCCGGGCATATTGTGGTTACAAACGGTAAAGGCCAAGGAATGAGCAGCTCAACTGATAATATGGGGTGGCTTGACTATAAAGGAAAAGATGCGAAATATGTCGTATACGAATTGACCGACGGCTGGAAATATAATGAAAAAACTAAAAAACTGGAGTTTCACAGTTAAAAATTCAGTTTTGTATTTTTGTTTTTTATAATAAATAATTTTAAGAAATTTTAGACACAGTCAAAATGCCGTAAAAATCTTCTTTTAATTATTTCTTGATGTTTTGTACTTTCTATGCCAAGCTTGTATAGTTTACTGTTAAATCTGACAAAATTCCGGATGAAGAATGCTGCTTTTTGAGTTATTTGTGTATAATCTAAGTTTGTAATTTTGTACATATAATCAACATAATATTTTAACGGAGTGGACATATTTTCGATAATTTCACTTGAATTTGGAATGTTTTTTATTTTATCAAGTTCTCTTATGATAAAGCTTTTGATTGCATCTCTTTCTAGTCCAATAACAAAGCTTTGTATCTGTTTGCCTTTCAGTCTTAAATAATATAAACATCCTAATAATGGTACTAGTGCAATTATAACGAAAATATGTAATTCATTATATTTAATTTCACTATATTTAATCCCAATTGCCGCGCATATAACAATTATAATAATGGCAAATGCTACTTGCTTGATTAAAGTTTTTAAGAATTTAATAGTTTTATAGTTGTTCTGCCAAAATTTTTCGGAAGTTTTGATACAGTTTTTAAATATTAATTTTTGAACTATTGTATTGTAAATAATATTGATAATTAATAATACAGTAATCAATAAGATAAAATTTTGTTCGTTTAAAATATTGAAATAAAATATAGATTTTAAGTGCTTTATTATTAATGCCGTTAAACCCAAAATAAAAAAGGTAATAATAAAAAATTTATTCCAATATTTTAGCAAGTCGGTAAATTGCTTTTCAGAAGTAATAAAATAACCGTCAGAGAAAAAATTCGGATAAAAAATTCTGTTATTATCTGATGTATATTTAATAAATATCATCTGCCAAAAGTATGCGGAATCTCTTGTAATATCTGTATCTTTAATTTCTTGTAAACATTTATGCCGAATTTCTGTTAATATATTTCTATATTCTCTATAGACTATCTTATTAATACTTTCTGCATTTTCTAAAAAATCTTTTTCTTTAAAATCTTGTTTCAATAAATGTATGGCTGTTGCGTAAAAAGCGAACGCTGTTTTTTGTAAAATTGTATCGTAATATTCATCTAAATCGTTTTCAAAAACATTAATACTTGTGGTAATAATATAATAAGTCAGCAGTTCTAAGATACAAGGTTTAACCTCTTCAAATTTGTTATATTTTTGATTAAAGTCTTCTGCAGCTAAATATAAAAAATTTTTTATACACTTTTTAATTTTATTTTTACGGGTACGAGAAAATTTGAAAGAGTCAATGTCAGATTGATACTTAGTTTCAATATTAATTATCAAATTTGAATCATTCATATGGTAACCCTCGTAAATTAACAGTTGATTTGATGAACAAAGACTATTCAAAATCTAAATCTTTAAATAAATACTCTGCCGTAATTCATAATTTGATATTAACACAAAATTTATTTTGTTGGGCAAGTATGAAATTGTAAAAGAATACATGGCTTTGTCGGTTGGGCATACCTGCCCAACAAAACAAATTTTGAGTCTGTTTTGTATAAATTAAAAAAATTTCTCAAACTTGATAAAAAAAAAGAGCCATTTCGGCTCTTTTGGTAAGCTCGGAGAGGGTGGGATTCGAACCCACGGCAAGTTGTTCGCTCGCACAGACTTTCGAGATCCGCACCTTAAACCACTCGGACACCTCTCCTTCTGTCTATTTTTATTATACCATAAACAAAAAAATATTTTGTTTATGATATAATTTGCTTGTTAGTTAGCTTTAGTTTAGTTAAGTTAAGGAGATAGACTTTTGAATAGCTGTGAAATAAATTTGGTTGTTGGTGCTGGTTTTTCAGGCGCTGTAATTGCACGTCTGCTTGCTGATAATGGTGAAAAAGTTTTAGTGATTGATAAAAAAAATCATCTTGCAGGGAATAGCTATGATTACCGCGATGAAAACGGTATTATGATTCACAAATACGGTTCCCATATTTTTCATACTTCTAACGAAAAAGTTTGGGCGTTTTTAAAAAGATTTACTGATTTTAACCAATATATGCATAAGGTTATTGCAGTTATTGACGGCATTCAGACTACTATTCCTTTTAATTTTAACACTTTATATGATGTTTTTCCGCAAACTCTTGCAAAAAGACTTGAAGAAAAATTATTGGAAAAATTTGAATATAACAAAAAGGTTCCTATTCTTGAATTTCAAAAACAGTATGATGATGATTTAAAATTCCTGGCTCAATATGTTTATGAAAAAGTCTTCTTGCATTACACAACAAAACAATGGGGCGTTTCTCCAAAAGATGTTGACGGGGCTGTTACAGCGAGGGTTCCTGTTTATTTAAGTAAGGATGACAGATACTTCCAGGATAAATATCAGGGTATTCCGCTTCAAGGTTACACAAAAGTTGTGGAAAATATTTTAAATCATGAAAATATTGAAGTTAAATTAAATACTGAATATTCTAAAAGTATGCGTAACCAATACAAACGCATTTTCTATACCGGTCCGATTGACGAATTTTTTGAATATAAATTGGGTACACTGCCTTACAGAAGTGTGAACTTTAAACTGGAAACTTACGACAGAGAGTACTATCAGAAAAATTCAGTTGTAAATTATCCGTGCAATTATGATTTTACGCGTATTCACGAGTATAAATATTATCTGAATGATAAATCTGAAAAAACTGTTATTGCAAAAGAATACTCGGAGTTTTTTGAGTTGGGGAAAAACGAAAGATACTATCCGATTCCTAATCCGCAAAACAGCGAACTTTATGCAAAATATTTGAAAGAAGCTGAAAGTTTGCCAAATGTATATTTCTTAGGCAGACTGGGTGATTACAAATATTATGATATGGATAAGGCCATTTTGCGTGCAATTGAACTTTATGAGGAGATTAAATAATGATTTTGGTTACTGGCGGGGCTGGGTATATTGGCAGTCATTGCGTTTTAGAATTGCTTAAAAAAGGAAATGAAGTTGTTGTTTTCGATAATTTGTCAACAGGACATCAAGAAACTGTCGATACTTTGAAAAAAATCGGTAAGCTTCATTTTGTAAAAGGTGATTTGCAAAATTTGGCAGATATATCCGGAGTTTTTGGTGATTATAGAATTGATGCTGTTATCCATTTTGCCGCATTTTCACAAGTCGGCGAGAGTATGAAAAATCCTCAAAAATACTATTATAACAATGTCTACGGAACTTTAAATCTGCTAAATGCAATGATTGAACATGATGTAAAAAAAATAGTATTTTCATCGACTGCTGCGACCTATGGTGAGCCGGAATATGTGCCGATAGATGAAAATCATCCGCAAAAACCTATAAATCCATATGGTAATTCCAAACTTATGGTAGAAAAAATCATGGATGATTATGATAAGGCATATGGCTTAAAAAGTGTAAGATTAAGGTATTTTAATGTTGCAGGTGCACATAGCAGCGGGGTTATCGGAGAAAATCATTCAATAGAAACTCATTTAATCCCTAATATTTTGAAATCAACTTTTGATAACGCCCGTACTTTTGAAATGTATGGAGATGATTACAACACAAAAGACGGCACGTGTATAAGAGATTATATAAATATTGAAGATCTGGTAAGTGCTCATCTTGCTGCACTGCAGTATTTAGCAGAAGGCGGGGATACGAATTTCTTTAACCTTGGAACAAATGCAGGAAATAGTGTTAAAGAAGTTTTCGAAGCCTGCGAAAAGGTTACAGAAAAGAATATTCCTGTAAAAGTTATGCCGCGTCGTCCCGGGGATCCTGCTGTTTTGATTGCTGATAACAAAAAAGCCAAAAAGTATTTAAATTGGACTCCGCAGAAAAATTTACTTGAAAGTATTCAAACTTCCTATGTTTGGGAAGAAAAAATGCATACATTAAAGTAATATTTCTTAATATAGTAGCAAAATTTTTGGCTTGAATTGTTATAATGTATACAGAATGTGTGTTAAGTAGAAAGGAGTATATTATGGCAATTCCGGCGGTCGGCCTTTATTCATCGAGAGGGCTTGTTTTTGGTGCAAAAAAAATAGATAAAGACGGTTACGAAAATCCTGTTAACCGTAAAACAGAAAGAAATTTGGCAGTGTTAGCTTCTGTAGGAACAAGTGCATTAGTAGGTTTAACTGCCGGCGGTTTGACTTCTTGTATGACAAAAGGCTGGAAAGTTCCGACAGGTATTGGTGCTGCTGCAACAGCAATAAGTCTTTTGCTCATGCTTCCTTCAAAACTCTATAACAGAAGTTTATCAGCTTTTGCAAAAGAAAAAGAAATGGGCGTTTTTTCACGCCAAAAAGAAGCACAGGCCAATATTTACAATGACATAAACAAAGAAATAAAAGATGAAGATGTTCCTTTGGATGAAAAAATTAATCATTATACAACTGTAAAAATGGCTGATAATGGCCGCGGAATGATGATTAAGGGTGTTTAATGAGTCTTAACGTTAGTCCTGTAAAATTTTTCTCTTTTAACGGGAAGTCAAATGCTGCAACTGCGCAAAAAGAGAATAGACAGCCTGAATATGATAAGAATCCTGTATCCGGTAAGGGTGAAACAATGAATCTTATAAAAGCAACCTTCCTAGCGGGAGCTGCTCTTGGCGGGCGTTTGCTGTGGGAAATTTTTGACGGTGATTTTGTTTTTGAAACAGCCGGAAATACCGCGAAAAATCTTGTAGATAAAAATAAGAAAAATGTTTCCTCCAATAAGAGAATACTTCTTTATATTGGTGCAACAGCGGCTGTCTTGGCTGCTGCAGTCAGCGGTTTTGCACTTTTGTATACAATGTTAAATGCTCCGAAAATTGCTTATAACAGCAAAATAAATACATTCAAAAAAAGTAAAGAAATGGATGTTTATATCAAAGCTAATGAGGCTGAAAAATCAATTTACACACAAATGAACGAAAAAGCAAAAAATGCAGACGAAAAAGAAAGAGATAAGCTGAAAGAACAGTATCAGCAGATGAAGATTGCCAAAAATCAGGTGCCGGACTTTATCAAATTAAATTAAAAATCTATGTAACACCTGAAATAAATTCAGGATGACTTTTGCGTCATTGCGAAATGTGCAGCGTTGAAGCGATCCCGGAAAAGAATGTTCAAAATAAATTCGTAAATCGCAACATGGTAAGATGCTGCGGAAAGTCGGATATTTTTCACAAAAATATAACTCCCCATCCCAGCCTTCCCCAAGCAGGGGAAGGAGTTTATGCTCTGTGTTGTCCTTAGCAGCGCTAATGTCATCCTTACAAAGCGAACCGCCGCAGTGTAATAAGGCGTCATCCTGAGCGAATGCGAAGGATCTCTTCTCACACGAGATTCTTCGTGCTAAAGCCCTCAGAATGACGCAAAATATCATTCTTCGCAGGTTAATGACATAAACGGCACGATTTGCTATATAATTTTCAAAAAGCTGATACTTGCAATGAGTTTTTATTTTAAGTAAAATGTCATTACGATATCTAAGGGGAATGTATGAAGATTGAAGCTAAGAATCTTATAAAAATATATGGTGACAGAAGTGTTGTTAATGATGTTTCTTTTTACGTAAATAAAGGTGAAGTTGTTTGTCTTTTGGGGCCGAATGGAGCCGGAAAAACCACTACATTTTATATGGTTGTCGGGCTTGTGAAACCAAATAAAGGTCAAATTTTGCTTGACGGGCATGATATATCTGCAAAACCTATGAAAAAAAAAAAAAAAATGGGTATTGGATATCTTCCGCAGGAAGCTTCTATTTTCAGGAAACTTTCTGTTGAAGATAATTTGAGATTAGTTCTTCAAATGAACGATAAGCTTACGGTTAATGAAAAAAGAATGAAATTGGAAGAGCTTCTGAGTGAATTTGGTATAACAAGGCTTCGCTCATATGCGGCTGTATCTCTTTCAGGCGGTGAAAGACGACGTGTTGAAATTGCAAGGGCGCTTGCCGCAAGTCCTGATTTTATGCTTTTGGATGAACCTTTTGCGGGTATTGACCCTATTGCCATCGGAGAAATTAAAGATAATATCAGGAAAATTTCAGAAGAAAAGGGGCTTGGAGTGTTGATTACTGACCACAACCCTAAAGCAACTTTGTCTATCACGGACAGGGCTTATGTTATATTTGACGGTAAAATAAAAATTCAGGGGGCAAGTAAGGATGTTGCAGTTGATCCTGTTGCGAAAGAGTTTTATTTAGGAAAGGATTTTGCTCTGTAATGAGATTGCTGCCTAAGATTTCTATTTATGACAGATATATATTTAAACAGGTTATGTTTGCAACCATCGGGGCAATTTTATTGTTTACCGTTGTGTGGATTGCACCGGAAATGCTTTTGAGTACGATTAAAAAGACCTTAACGGGGGTTTACACGCCAAAGACTGCTGTTTTGGTGCTTTTTTACGAGCTTCCTAAAATTTTAGGGAAAGCTTTCCCTGTAGGATTGCTTTTGGGCTCGTTGTTCACGTTTGATAAATTGTCAAAGGATTCGGAGCTTACTATATTCAGGGCTGTCGGGTTGTCTTTTCAGCGAATATTGGCTCCTGTATTGGTTTTAAGTCTGATTGTCACTTGGATGTGTTTTGTTACGTGTGATAAGTTAATCCCTATGTCTGCGGCAAAACTTAATGCTATTAATGATAAACATCCGTCAACTCAGTATATATATACCCAAAAGGATGAAAACGGCGCACCGAAGCTTGCTGTTGTAATATCAGGGTATAGGGATGATGTTATGCATAATCTTATTATTCTTGATTTTTCAAGGACGATATATTCGGATGTACAGCAGCTTACAAATATTTACTCCGCTGAAAACGGAAAATACCTGAAAGACAGGTGGGCGTTAAATAATATTACCCGTTATAAGATATCTAACGACGGTATATTTACCGATATAGAACAACTTAAAAGTATGGATATTTTAAAAGGTGAAGATGCAAAAAATGCCTATACTTTAATGACTTATTCAACTAAAAAAGAACGAGAGATTACAAATGCGGATTTGCACAGTTATATAAAACTCTTGAAAAAAGAGGGGTTGGATGAGGAATACAGATATATGCTGAATAAGTATTTGCAGAGATTTTTCCATCCGTTTGTGTGCGTGCTGCTTGCGATTATGGGAACTTTATTAGGGTTCAGCAAGCCGAGAGAGCAGAGATTAGTCGGGTTTACCATTGCAATCGGGAGTATATTTATTTATTATATAACTCTTCCGTTCTTTGATCTGCTTGCTGAAAAAGGTGTGCTGCCGCCGCTTGTGACTGCGTTATTTCCGCCGGTAGCGTTTTTAATTGCTATTATTGCATTTTATAAGTCAAAGGATTTATGATGAAAAAAATTTTAGTATTGTTGATATCTTTATTTATCGGGGCCGGTATATGCTGTGCAGGGCCTGTTGATATTGATTATAATGACGGGATTTATCATATTGTACTAAAAGGGGACAAGGTTAAGAAAAAAGTAAGGGTATATGCATCTCCTAATCTGGTGACTAATGAAGAGGTTCATAAACAAAGCGGGGCGCTGCTTACGATTAATGCCGGATATTTTGATCCGCAAAATTCAAAAACAGTTTCTTATGTAACAATGGGCAGCCAGACTGTTGAAGACCCTATGTTTAATGAAAATTTATATTCTAATGCGCTTTTAAGAAAAAATTTATCAAAAATTTTAAACAGGACAGAATTCAGGGTTGTAGAATGTGATAATAAATATAAATATGAAATAGTTCCACACAAGACACCGGTTGATTTTGCCTGTACTGTAATGGAAGCTGTTCAGGGCGGGCCGTTAATTTTACCTAAATTACAATTGGAAGAAGAATTCTTTGTGGTAAAAGACGGCGATAAGGTTGTACGAGAGTCGAGTTCAGTGCTTCATAAAGTAGCAAGGACTATCCTTGGGATAAAAGATGGTGATTTGCATATTCTGATTATTACAGATGAACACCCGATGGATATGTATGAAGTCCAGGCTTTATGTAAACAGCTTGGATTTGAACGGGCAATGGCACTTGACGGAGGCAGCTCTACTTCTATGAATTATAAAGATAAGTACAGTGTTGTGTCGACAAAAGGCGATGGCGCCGGCCGGATGTTGAAGTCTTTTATTATGGTTTATAAGTAAAATAAAAACCTCTCCTTTTTAGGAGAGGTTTTTTAAAGAAATTGTTCTTTTTGTTATTTTACAAAATAACTTGCATTCAGGTTTGCAAATATTTTTATAATACCGCCCTGAATAGGCGTAGTGGATGCTTCAGGAGCAACAGCACCGGCTGAATCCATAGCCATGTTTTTTGCATATAATCTGTATTGTACAACATTATTATTATTTGTTGAGCAGCTTATATTCATTGATTTGATACCTGTTACGTAGGTTGATGCACTTTTTGCAACAATATCAGCCCTTGTTTTTGCTTTTTTTGCCGCAATACCAAGCAAGTCATTGCATTGATCTTCATAATTAGAAACAGAAA
>CALUUU010000032.1 GCA_944324035.1 Candidatus Gastranaerophilales bacterium | reverse complement strand
ACTGCCACTCTGTTTCATGGTTTCTGGAAAATACTATATTTTCTTTTACGCTGTCAAACAGTTCGCCGTATCTTTCGCTGTGATGTTTTTCGACGGTTCGGATGCGGGCAAAAAGTTCGGCAATATCATTAAACCCTTCTTCTTTTGCATCATTTTCGCCTTTCAGGTAAAGGATATCATATTCTTCAGCTTCTCCTTTCATGGCACTGTCAAGGTTTTCAAGGGTGTTCCCTAATTCAAACGGATAGTTTGTATTTATGTGTCCGCTTGAAAGTCCGTCAATTTTTTCAAAGAAAAGCTTGCCGTGTTCTCTCTCGTTTTCCGCTGTGTCAAGGAAAATTTGTGAAATCTGTTCGTAGCCTTCTTTTTTTGCAATTTTCGAGTATATTGTATATCGTTCTCTGGCCTGTGATTCTCCGGCATATGCATTTATAAGATTTTGTAATGTTTTTGTTCCCTCTAATTTTTTATTCATATCTCCTCCTTTGTGATGTTATTTTATGAGGAGCGTCAGAAGTTTACAATTCTATAACAGGATTAGCCCATTGGATAAGATAATAAATTAAATACACTGCTTTTCGGGGATTATAACGGATAAAATAAAATCAATAATATAATCAGGTAATAGTCCGGAGAATGAATTATGAATTTGCTTGCTTATACTAAAAAACTATATGAAAAAATAAGCTTTTATGACAAGGCCTTTAAAAGAAAAAACTTTGATGTAAATGTTACAAACCCGTTTGCCAGACCATTAAATGTTACAGTCATTTGGATAGAAAAAGATAAATACTAAAAAAGCCGGAAAATTTTCCGGCTTTTCAAATATTTTATATATAGTTTAATGTTCTTCTTTAACAAAACATTCTTTGCAAAAAACTTCTTTGCCCGGTATAGGCTTGAATGGCACCTGTGTTTGAGCGCCGCATTTTGAACAAACAGCATCATACATTTTGCGGTTTTTTCTGTTGTTAATTCTGCGTTGTTTTCTGCAGGCAGGGCATCTTTTAGGTTTATTTACCAGACCTTTTTCTGCGTAAAATTCCTGTTCTCCTACCGTGAAAACAAATTCTGCGCCGCAATCTTCACATACGAGTTTTTCATCTTGGTACATTTTTGTGTCTCCTACTTTAGTTAATTGTTTAACAGCATATAAGTGCCATTGTATTGCGTTATTATACTGTATATTATAAAATTATGCAAGTGGGTAATAGTTGGAGTTATATAGCAAATTGGCGAAGAATGACAAGTTCCGGCTTTTATACTGACATTATCGTAACATTATTAAAATATTTTATAAATTCTTCTCTTGACAATGTTATTGTATTTGAAGTATCCCAAGGGTTAATTAAATAAACCTTCTCTTTATCTGCTCCGGCAACAGTATAAGAGTGGTATGGCTCCAGTGTAAGTTCATAATGATGAGAATTTGAATGGAGTTTAATTTCACCGTTTTGATTGCCCTCTGATTGTATTGCAACACATGCTAAAGTGCCTTCTTGCATAAATTTATCAATTGTGCTGTTATTGATTTTTCCGTTATATTCAAAAGCTCGTTTCCCTGTAAGGAGGAAGTATGCACTCTTTTCAATTCCGGCATTAAGTGTAAAGTCACTTGAATCAAACGGATCACCGTATTGCTGCAAGTACTTTTCCACAGCTATTTCTATTGCACGGACATCTTTATCTCCTGATGAATAGTTTGAATCCTCCAGTTCAGCTTGTGTAATTTTATAAGTTTTGTCTACACCTTTAAGTGTTACTATTGCGTTACCCTCTTTATCAACGGTAATGGAATCATCTAATTCCTGAGCTGTTTTGGGGTTTAATGTTAAACTCTTAATAACCGCTAAAAGGTAACAATCGCCAACGCTTCCTTGTTCAAAGTCATTATCTATTTTTCCGTTTAATCCGGAATTATAAATTATGCCGAGTTGCTCTGTTGCTTCATTATAAAGTGCCTCTAATGATGCAGTATTTTGAAGTTCATCGTTTAAAAATTTATCAAACTCTTGCCTAAGATTTTCCGGAGAATAACCTTCCATTTCTGCAGAATCTTTAATAGTTCTCTCTATAATCCCGCGGAGGTATTGTTTTTGATTTTCAATATTCATAGGACTATTCAAAATAGCCGGTATTATACCCGGGCCCATACAATAGTAGCTCTTGCTTCCTTTAATATATTGTTCAATGCCGGCAATATCAAAGTAAGTATCATCAGGGGCGAGTAGCCGTCCTTCATATTTAAAATTTTTTGTTCCGTCTGATCTTGATGTTGATATTTCGCGCAAAGTAGGTGTCACATTTTTGTATTCCATAATTGATTGCGTGTTATCCGGGTAAATGTACGTAAACCTTGTTGTGTCAAAATCAATTTGTTCTTTAATAGTCTTCTTTTGAAGTCCGCTGCCTAAATCTACAATTTCTGTTTCTATATTATTTATTAAATTTTTTATTTTAGTAATGCAGCCTGTTTTTGTTATAATTTGTGTATGTCTGCCGTTTTCATAAACATCTTTAACAAGCCCGCCAGGTGTATTCCGTGATTCTGCCCGCCAGGTTCCGTCAAGAGAAACTTCCTCTGTTCTGCCGTCAGAATATTCTGTTAATTCAACCTCTCTGCCGTCAACAACTGCCGTACGTGTACTGACAAACTCAACATCTTTGCTTTGATACTCTTTTAACTGTTCCAGAAATTCAAAAATCTTTTTTGAGTTTAAGCGTTTGCCGTTTTCATCTCTAATCTGCTTTGCCTCTTTTTTGTCAAGAATGTCATCTTTGGCATAGATTGCGAGAGCCTCGCTGAATGCGCTGATTTCCGCACTGCTCAAACGGCCTTTTACATCGTCGCTGTCCAGCGCATCAAAAATCCGCTCAAGTTTTTTATCCCCTTTGCAAAATTCTTCTTTTGAAATTCCGCCTATAATCCTATTCCATTGAATGTTATTCAAATGAAATTTTTTGTAATTAATATCTTTATCTGCCATCAATAACCTCTTAACAATGATTACACTCAATTGTTATCGGTGGCGATGCTTTAAAACTTTAGAAAAATAGTTGAAATCTTAATAAAAATTAATGAGTTTTCATTTTTTCTATAATATTCGTAGTTGATTTCCCTTCAACAAAGCTGATAAATTCTACTCTGGTGCCGTTTTTTAGCATAATATCAGCTTCCGGAAGGGTTTCCATTGTGTAATCTGCACCTTTTGTATAAACATCCGGTTTGATTTCATCCAAAAGATTACGCGGGCTGTCCTCATCAAACAAAACTACATAATCAACGCATGAAAGAGCACAAAGTATTTCGGCACGGTCATTTTCATTGTTAATCGGCCGTTCAGGCCCTTTTATGCTTTTTACTGATTTGTCAGAGTTCAAAAGGACTATCAATACATCTGCAAAACTTTTTGTTTTTTGGAGATATCTTACGTGTCCCACATGCAAAATATCAAAACACCCGTTTGTAGCGACTACTGTTTTTCCTTCATTATGCAAGGTTTTTACAAGATTTACGATATCTTCTCTTCTTATGACTTTTCCCATAATATTTTCCTTTGAATTAAATATAATTCTACCGGAAAAATACTGAAAAATATAATGCATTTTACAAAAAGTAATAAAAAATCCGCTATGATTAGCGGATTTTTGTTATGCTGTCTGTGCCGTATCATTTAAATAATCAAATGACGATCTTGGAACATCAAGTGAAATGCTGTGCGGATGTTTTAAAAACAACCATTCCAAAAAGCTTAACTTTTTCCCTGAATTTTTCACAATAGTTTCAATTTTTTCCTGCTCCATAATTAATCCCCCCTGTAATTCCTCTGTATATATAAAATATTTCATATTTCAATAATTGCTTTTTTAGAGGAGGTTTGTTGCGAATTGTTAAGTGATTTTTTCAATTTTTGAAACGTATTTTTAAATTTTTCCCCAAGATTGTATGTTTTATTAGGGTCGCTATGCAGCACCTCATTTGCTTTCATATATTCTTCTTCCCTGGCAAGAGCAATTTCTTTTAAAATGTCATCATATCTTGTCGGAATTCTTCCTTTAATTTCTGAGGCTTTTATATAGCCTGTAAAACTTACATTACAATTTATTCTGTTCATAGTACTTTTATAAACTCAATGAACAGATAAAATTGCCCGAAAAAGTAAAATTGTTAAAATTTCTTAACTTAATAAAGCTGCATTTCTATAACTTTTTGGCATATACGAACAGTGTTTAAAGCTGCGCCAATTCTAAGATTATCCGCCACACACCAGAGCGATATCCCGTTTTTGAATGCAAGGTTCTTTCTGATTCTTCCGACAAAAACCGGATTTACTCCTGACGCGTCGCGTGTTGTCGGATATTCAAAGTTTGCAGGGTTATCTATAACTTTAACCCCAAACGAATTTTTCAAAATTTCTCTTACATCATCCGGACTTATTTCTTTTTCAAATTCTATATCTACGGCTTCCGAATGCCCGTTAAACACAGGAACTCTCGCGGCAGTGCATGAAATCGGCAAATCCTGCGGAAGATGAAGAATTTTCTTAGTTTCATTCACAACTTTCATTTCTTCTTTTGTGTAACCATTTTCAGTAAACACATCAATCTGCGGAATTACATTGAAAGAGATTGGCTTTTTAAATGCTTTATTGTCAAAATCCTTTCCTTCAAGGCGTGCTTTTGTATCTTCCGTTAACTCATTAATTGCAGCAAGTCCGGCTCCCGACACCGCCTGGTAAGTTGAGACAAGAAGCCTTTTTATTACAGCTTTTTCATGCAGAGGTTTCAAAACCAGCATCAATTGCGAAGTTGAACAGTTAGGGTTTGCAATAATTCCTTTATGATTTCTTAAATCTTCATCATTAACATACGCAATAACTAGCGGGACATCCTTATCCATCCTGAAAGCACTTGAATTATCAATGAGAACCCCGCCGCGTTTAACAATTTCCGGAGCAAATTTTTGTGAAGTCGAACCTCCCGCAGAAGCAAGCACAATATTTATTCTGTCAAAACTTTCAGGTTTTGCTTCTTCTACGGTATACTCTTTTCCCTGAAATTCGATTTTAGTTCCCGCACTTTTCGCACTTGATAAGAACTTTATTTCATTAAACGGAACTTTAAGTTCGTCCATAACTTTTAAAATTTCTCTTCCGACAACTCCTGTTGCTCCAAGTATTGCAATGTTTGGTTTTCTTGTCATTTGATTATTTCCTTTTCTGCATATTATCTCTTGCGTGTTTTACACAGCGCAGTGCCATATTGTCGTGACTCAGGCACCTTACCAATTGTTTCGTGTAAGTATTTGTTTTGCGTTTCTGTCAAACATTTTTTCCTTATACCAGACTCCCTTAAATTTTCCGTCCGGTTCATAAACATATTGAAGATCTTTTGACACAAAATATATTGCTCCGGAAAGTTTTCCATTCGCCCGATACTGCCTTGAGTAATAAGGGTATTCCGGATATTTTTCTGATGAAATATCGACATAAGCAAGTTTACCGAATGCCGTATAATAATAAACAAACCGCGGATTATCTTTGTATTGTATAGCATAGCTGTATAAAATATCATCGTTAATGAAAAAACCACATAAACTTGCTTCTTTAGTTTCGGTTGCACCGTTTGAAATTAATCTGTAATGAGTTTTTTGCTTTTCATCTTTCAAAAAATCCTCGTAAGTCTTACGAAATTCTTTTTTCTTGATAGATTTTACATATTCATTACTGAAAATTGCCTGTTTGTAATGTTCAATAGCTTCATCCCTTTGGAATTGAAGCATATTAACCCAGTTAAATTCAACACCTGCGGTGAGGGTTTTAGTTTCCTCCGCATATACACTACCCGTTAAACAGGCCAAAACTATTGCAATTACTACACAAAACTTTTTCATAACACTCCTTTTTTAATAGATTATAGCATAAATATTATTGATTGGAAATTTTGACACAAAAGCTTTAATAGCAATAATTTCAGCTAGTTTTTTTTAAGTAAAAAATCAGGCCGTCGTTATCAATACTTCTTTTCATACCTTCATGCGTAAGCAATTTATAATCTATTACATCAAACTTGTATGGAGTTGGCAGCTCATCCAATTCTCCGGAAATCCTGTGGAAGTCTTTATGATTATCGGTAAAAATTGCAAAATCAATATCGGATCCGGTTCTGCACGTACCCTTTGCTCTGGATCCGAAGATTAAAACTTTTTCAATATCTTCTTTGTTTGAAAAATAATCCAATAGTTCTTGGATTGTCCTCTCTGGCAGCCCAAAATTACTCATTAAAATCCCTTAAACTTTTTTGAAATCTGAATAATTCATCGAAATATACAGTACTTATTCTTTCCAGCATCAAGTCAATTTTATCCATATTGTATTCGTGTGAACTTGCATTCCTATCCTTCGCCATATCAATCCATATTTGCGCGGAAGGAAGAATATTAGCTTCAAATGCAGATTTGACAGCATCTCTCGGCGTAAAAACTTCTATATCCTTGGTGTATAAATAGTCTTTTAAAATTTTCCAGCCTAATTCAAAAGTTATTTCAAAACTCTGCGTAAGCGCCAGTTTATTACTGTCATTTTTTCTATCACTAATATAGTTTTTTTGCATATTCATAAACAAAGCAAATACACGGTTAAAATTTTCAATTCTTTCAGTTAATCTCGACATAATTACTCCGGTATTTTTTATAAATAATACCACAACAGGCAGCTTCTTACAATCAATTTATATAAAAAGCGTTGTTTATACATTACCAAAATTATTAAATTTTTTTTATTAACCTCTCCATATAAATTCAAACTCTCAAGAAGTTGAAAAAATCAATAAACACATGTATAATTATGTATGTTAGCAGAAAAATAGGAGGTATATATGCTAAAACTCAATAATAGTAATACTTTCGAGAGGGGGGGGGGCTAGCCTCTTCGAATAATGGCTTTTGGAAAGGATTTACACTTGCGGAGGTTTTAATTACCCTGGGTATTATAGGAATTATTGCAGCAATAACACTGCCAATGTTAATTGGTCATTACAGAAAAAAAGAAATTTGCGTCAGATTGCAAAAATTTTCATCAGCAATGCAAAATGCCATAAATATGTCAACCATTGATAATGGCCCTTCAGAATATTGGATTACTCCAACAGCACAAGATGAAGAAAAAGATAAATTTGTTTCGGCATATATACAAAAATATATTTTTCCATATTTGACTGGAATAAAAGAGTGTGATATTAGTGATCCAAAATGTGAGAGTATTGGAAAAACATTATTTCCAACAAGCAATACTCAACAAAAACAGTCAATTTATATATTCAGTGACGGAAGTTGTTTTACAATGTTCTTTGGAGGAGTTAGCGAATATGGCAGTATGATACATATCAGGTATGATTACAACTGTTTAGGCAAGCCAAATGAAGAGGACAAAGATCAATTTTCTTTTGTTATATCAACTACGAACGGAAAAAGTTCAAGGTTTTATACGGGCAGCAATGGAACTTATAGGGTGAAAGACAGAGACAGGTTGTTAGAGCTTTGCAAAAATCATACTGCAGATCACATGGGCGGTGGCTGTTCCGCATTAATTGAATATGATGGTTGGGAAATTAAAGACGACTATCCATGGTTTTAGAGTTGAAAGCTGAAAATTGCTTATAACAGCATTTTCAGCTTTTTATCTATTATCAATACAAACCCCATCACTTAATGTGATATGCTTCATCCTGCAATAGTTTCAGACAATTTTAAAAAATGTAAAGAAAATTTAACATTTCATATTATTATATGAGAAATTTTCTTGACTACGAATTTTGTTAAGAATATGATTTAAGAACATGTAAAATTAAAGTAGGAGTAAGTGTGCCCGTATTTGGAAGCTCCGAAATTTATAAAAAAGTTTATCACCCTGAAACCGTTTAATACCAAAACTTTTCGTTGGATTTCAGTTTTAAGAGATAAAAGGTTAACAGCCTTAAGTTAGAATTTAGAAAACCATTTTTTATAGTACGTACACCATTTATTTAACGAGGTGATTTAATGTCTAAGACAAAAATAGCTAAAAGAGTAACTCCTATGGGTATACCGCATACTCGTTTGGATGATTTACCGGACCTTATTGAGGTGCAGAAAAAATCTTTTGAGTGGTTCTTAAAAGAAGGTTTGAAAGAAGAATTGCTTTCTTTTTCACCTATTAAAGACTACACCGGAAGACTTGAATTGCACTTTTTGCCGAATTATACTTTCGACAACGCTAAATATACTGTCGAAGAAGCAAGAATTCATGACGCAACTTATGCAAAACAATTGCGTGTAATGATTAGATTAGTTAACCGTGACAGCGGTGAAATTAAAGAACAGGAAGTTTACATCGGCGATATTCCTACAATGACAGACAAAGGTACTTTCATTGTAAACGGTGCTGAACGTGTAATCGTTTCTCAAATCGTTCGTTCTCCTGGTGTTTACTTCAAACGTGAAATTTCACCTGCAGGAAAACGTTTGTACAATGCAACTATGATACCGAACCGCGGTGCATGGCTGAAAATAGAAACAGATTCTAACGACTTAATTTACGTTAAGATAGACAAAAACAGAAAAATTTTGGCTACAACATTGTTGAAAGCTATGGGTATCACTGTTTCCGAAATGGAATCTTTGTTCACTCACTTTGATTTCTTAAAGAAAACTTTGGACAAAGATACAGCCGAAACAACTGATGATGCTTTAATTGAAGTTTATAAAAAATTAAGACCGGGTGATCCTGCTTCTCCTCAGGGCGGCAGACAGATTTTGGAAGCCCGTTTCTTTGATGAAAAGAAATATGATATCGGTCGTGTTGGCCGCTATAAATTAAATAAAAAATTAAACTTGAATATTCCGAAAAACCAAAGAACATTGACTGTTCAAGATATCGTTGCATCAATTGAATACTTAATCAATTTGACATACGACGAAGGAACTGTTGATGATATCGACCACTTAGGAAACAGAAGAATACGTTCAGTGGGCGAATTGCTTCAGAACCAGTTCAGAGTAGGTTTGTCAAGAATTGAAAGAATTGTCAAAGAAAGAATGACTCTTCAGGATTCAGAAACTTTGACTCCGCTGAACTTGTTGAACACAAAACCTTTGGTGGCTTCTTTGAAAGAATTCTTCGGAAGTTCACAGTTGTCACAATTTATGGATCAGATTAACCCGCTTGCTGAATTAACTCACAAAAGACGTATTTCAGCATTGGGACCTGGCGGTTTGATGAGAGAAAGAGCAGGATTTGCTGTTCGTGACATCCATCCTTCCCACTACGGACGTATTTGTCCTATTGAAACTCCGGAAGGTCCTAACGCAGGTTTGATAGGTTCATTGGCAACACACGCAAAAGTTAACGATTACGGCTTTATTGAAGCTCCGTTCTTCGTAGTAAAAGACGGCAAGGTAACGGATGAAGTTGTTTACATGACAGCAGACGAAGACGAAAACTATCGTTGTGCGCCTGCAGACGTTCAGTTAAATCCGGATAACACTTTCAAAGATGAATATGTTCCGGTTCGTTACAGATCCGAATTTACAATGGATCAATCAAGCAAGGTTGACTTTGTGGGTGTTTCCCCAATTCAAATTATCTCAGTTGCGACATCTCTTATTCCGTTCATTGAACACGATGACGCTAACCGTGCATTGATGGGATCAAACATGCAGCGTCAGTCTGTACCGCTTTTGATTACCGACAGACCTGTTGTTGGTACCGGTATGGAAGCCCGTGCCGCAAAAGATTCCGGTATGGTAATCGTTTCTGATGTTGACGGTGTTGTTGAAAGAGTTGTCGGCGAAGAAATCGTTATCAGAGATAAACAAAATAAACCGCATATTTATCCGTTGGTTAAATATTTAAGAAGTAACCAGGATACTTGTATAAATCAGAAACCAATCGTAAGAAAAGGCGACGAAGTTCACGCAGGCGACATTATTGCCGACGGTGCTTCAACTAACTGCGGAGAACTTTCTTTGGGTAAAAACGTTTTAGTTGCGTATATGCCTTGGGAAGGTTATAACTTCGAAGATGCGATTTTGATTTCTGAAAGATGTGTTCACGATGATATCTTTACATCTATCCACATCGAAAAATTAGAAATAGACGCACGTCAGACAAAACTTGGACCGGAAGAAATTACACGTGAAATTCCGAATGTTTCCGAAGACGCTTTAAGACACTTGGATGAACGCGGTATTGTTCGTATCGGTGCAAGAGTTTACGCTGATGATATTTTGGTAGGTAAAGTTACACCTAAAGGTGAATCCGAACATCCGCCGGAAGAAAAATTGTTAAGAGCAATCTTTGCTGAAAAAGCAAGAGATGTTAAAGACAATTCATTGAGAGTTCCTCACGGAGAAGGCGGAAGAGTACTTGACGTTAAAGTATTTGACAGAGAAAAAGGCGATGAACTTCCGCCGGGAGCAAATACTGTAATCAGAGTTTACATCGCTCAAAAACGTAAAGTTTCTGTAGGTGATAAACTTTCAGGACGTCACGGTAACAAAGGTATCGTTTCAAGAATTCTTCCTAGAGAAGATATGCCTTTCTTGCCGAACGGTACTCCGATTGATATCGTATTGAACCCTCTTGGTGTTCCTTCCCGTATGAACGTTGGACAAACTTATGAATTGCTTTTAGGTTTGGCGGCATACTTAACCGGCAACTACTATGAAGCTCCTTCATTCGATGAAAGATACGGAGAAAATACTTCAGAAAAAGCTACAAAGGCTGAACTTCTTAAAGGTATAAAAGAATCAGGCTGTGACTGGGTTAACGAAGACGGTAAGGTTACGCTTATAGACGGCAGAACCGGTGAACCGTTTGACAGACCTGTTGCTGTTGGTCTTTCTTATATCCTTAAACTTGTTCACCTTGTTGATGATAAGATCCACGCAAGATCTACAGGGCCTTACTCACTTGTAACCCAGCAGCCGTTAGGCGGTAAAGCCCAGTTCGGCGGACAAAGGTTCGGTGAAATGGAAGTTTGGGCATTGGAAGCTTACGGTGCTGCTTATACATTGCAGGAAATGTTAACTATTAAATCCGATGATGTAAACGGACGTAACAGAGCATATGAAGCAATTGTTAAGGGCGATAATATTCCAAGACCTGGTATTCCTGAGTCATTTAAGGTACTTGTAAGAGAATTGCAAAGTATCGGTTTGGATATTACGGTAGCGAAGAAAGACGGTGCCGAAGTTGATTTAATGACTGATATGGATGATTTGAGAAAGTCTGCTCCAAAGAGAACACTTTCTGATATAGATTCCGAGTTGTTAAATATTAACTTCTTTGAAACACCGACTACATTCGGTGACCTATAGCGCGAACGAGCTGAGGGCTGCGGTAAAGCATAAGCATTACCGCAAGACCCGTTAAGCGCGAGCGAGCAAGACAAAATAAAAGGAGAAATTATAAATGTCAACAAGTATTGATTATTTTGACTATATACGAATTAGTATAGCTTCCCCGGAAAGGATTTTAAAATGGTCCTACGGTGAAGTTACTAAACCGGAAACAATCAACTACCGTACGCTGAAACCTGAAAGAGATGGTTTATTCTGCGAAAGAATTTTCGGACCTTCTAAAGACTGGGAATGCTATTGCGGTAAGTATAAAAGAGTTCGCCACAAAGGTATCATCTGCGAACGCTGCGGTGTTGAAGTTACTGATTCAAAAGTAAGAAGACAGAGAATGGGACACATTAAGCTTGCGGCTCCTGTTTCTCATATCTGGTTCTTAAAAGGTATCCCTTCATATTTGGGGTTGCTTTTGGATATGACTTTGAAAGATCTTGAACAGGTTATTTATTTTAATAACTACGTAGTTCTTGATCCTGCTGACAGCGAATTCAAAAAATTGCAGCTTTTGAGCGAAGAAGAATACGAAGATTATATGGCTGAGCACGAAGACAGTGAATTGAAAGTTGGAATCGGTGCTGAGGCTATAAAAGAACTTTTATCTGAATTAGACATAAAAACAATGGCTGAAGAAATGAGAACAGAACTTAACGGCAACGTAACTTCTGTTCAGAGAAAATCTAAATTAATCAAGAGATTGAGATTGCTGGATTCTTTGATTTCTTCAGAAACTGATCCGACCTGGATGATAATGGATGTTCTTCCTGTTACTCCTCCGGATTTAAGACCAATGGTTCAGTTAGACGGCGGACGTTTTGCAACATCAGATTTGAATGATTTGTACAGACGTGTAATTAACAGAAACAACCGTTTGCAAAGACTTTTGGAAATGGGCGCTCCTGAAATTATCGTAAGAAACGAAAAACGTATGCTTCAGGAAGCTGTTGATGCTCTTATTGATAACGGCAGACGCGGAAGAACGGTTGTCGGCCCTAATAACAGAGCATTGAAATCATTATCAAATATCATTGAAGGTAAACAAGGTCGTTTCAGACAAAACTTACTCGGTAAACGTGTAGACTACTCAGGTCGTTCAGTTATCGTAGTAGGGCCGCAGTTGAGCTTGAATCAGTGCGGTTTGCCAAAAGAAATGGCAATTGAATTATTTAAACCGTTTGTTGTAAACAAATTAATTGAAAGAGGATATGTTCAAAACATTAAATCTGCAAAGAAAAAGATTGAACGTTCCGAAGCAATTGTTTGGGATATATTGGAAGAGGTAATCGACGGACACCCTGTATTATTAAACCGTGCCCCGACTCTTCACAGATTAGGTATTCAGGCTTTTGAACCGAAATTGGTAGAAGGCCGTGCAATTCAGCTTCACCCGTTGGTATGTACAGCGTTTAACGCGGACTTCGACGGTGACCAAATGGCTGTTCACGTTCCTTTATCAATTGAAGCTCAGACTGAGGCAAGAATGTTGATGTTAGCAACAAATAACATCCTCGCTCCTGCTACAGGAAAGCCAATTATAACACCTTCACAGGATATGGTATTAGGTATGTACTACCTGACTATTATGAAAAATCCTGATATGGATGTTAAAGGATACTTCTATAACTTTGAAGATGCGATTGCAGCGCTTGAAGTCGGAGTGATTGAATTACACGACAAAATCGTTGTAAGAGATGAAAAGGGTGAAAGAATTGAAACTACTGTCGGAAGAATTATATTCAACGAAACAGTAAGAAAAGCTATTACCTTATAATTGAAACTCAACAAATGTAAATAACTTAAATTGAGGAAATAAATAATGGAAACAACTTATACAAATTCAAAGAAGCACTTAGACTTCATTAACAAACAAATGGATAAAAAAGCTTTAAACCAGTTTTTATCCCAGATGTATTTGGAGTTTGGCGGTGCAACAACTGCAGAGTTGGCTAACAGCTTAAAAAACCTCGGTTACAAATATGCAACTATTTCCGGAACAACTATTTCCATCGCAGATTTGCAGGTTCCGGCTGTTAAGAAAGAACTTTTGCAGGAAGCTGAAAAAGAAATCGAAAAATCTACAAACAGATATTTAAAAGGTGAAATTACCGAAGTAGAAAGATATACAAAGGTTATTGACACCTGGTCTGAAACCACTGCAAAATTAACTTCAAGTGTAGTAGAAAATTTTGACAGACTAAATCCTGTATATATGATGGCATTCTCCGGAGCGAGAGGTAACTTATCACAGGTATCCCAGCTCGTTGGTATGCGTGGTTTGATGGCAGATGCGCAGGGTCAAATTATCGACTTGCCGATTAAGGCAAACTTTAAAGAAGGCTTATCCGTTACAGAATACATCATTTCATCATATGGTGCAAGAAAAGGGCTTGTAGATACAGCGTTGAAAACAGCAGACTCAGGTTATTTGACAAGACGTTTGGTAGACGTTGCTCAAGATGTAATTATCAGAGCTGATGACTGCCATACTACAAAATCAATTAGCATGAAACCAATCTGCGACGGTGATACCGTAATTGTTCCGTTAATAGACAGACTATTAGGCAGAACAATTGCTCAGGATATTGTCGATAATGACGGCAAAGTTCTTGTTGAATGCGGTAAGACTCTTGACAGAAACGATATCAAGAAAATTGCCCATCTGAACTTGCAGGAGTTAAAAGTTCGTTCAGGTTTGACTTGCGGTCTTGAATACGGTATCTGCCAGAAATGTTACGGCTGGGCAATGACGACTCAAAAATTGGTTGATATCGGCGAAGCAATCGGTATTATTGCAGCCCAATCAATCGGTGAACCTGGTACACAGTTAACAATGAGAACATTCCACACAGGCGGTGTATTTAAAGGTTCTGGTGCAATGAAAACTGTTGAAGCTAACATTGCCGGTGAAGTTATTTCTAATGTTAAGACAAGAGAATTAAGAACTCGTCACGGTGATGTTGTAAAAGTTTCAAATTACGAAACGGATATTGAAATTAAAGGTGCAAAAAGAACCGAAAAATATCATATTCCGGCAGGTTCTACAATCTTCTTTACAAACGGTATGACAGTAGAAAAAGGATTTAAACTTGCAACCTATGAACCTGTATCACAGGGCGACGGTTCCCGTTTGACAGAAAAGGCTACAAAAGATATTACAACTGACTTATCAGGTGAAGTATTATTTGAAGACTTTGTAGCTGACGAAAAGAAAGACAGACAGGGTAACATTTCAAGAACTACTAACAAACAGGGTGTTATCTGGGTTTTAGGCGGCGACGTTTATAACCTCCCTGGCGGCTCAAAGGTTCTTGTAAAAGACGGACAAAAGGTTAAGGCCGGTGAAAAATTGGCTGAAACTTTAACTATCTGCGAACACGGCGGTGAAGTCCGTTTTGGGGATGACCTTGTTGTTGAAGATGTTAAATTTGAAGGAAAGAACATTAAAAAGATTGTTCAAGGTAAAGAAATTACAATTGTAATTGCATCTTTAACTCCTGAAAATGCAACATTTGAACAAACTAAGAAAGAACAATTATGGACAGTCAATAAAACAGGTGAAAAATATATTGTAAAAGCTCCTGTTGACACTCCTGTAGAAAACGGTATGATTATTGCCGAATTAATCGACGATGAATGTGCTGTTTCATCTTCAGGCGAAATCCGTTATGTTGATGTTGAAGTTGATGAAAATCAAATTATTACAAAACCTGGTTCTGTAGTATTTATTCCAGAAGAAATTCACCAGATTTCAAAAGACAGCTCATTGAAAATGGTTGATAACGGAACATTTGTTACAGCAGGTACTGAAGTTGTAAAAGACGTATACTGCCATATTGACGGTATTGTTGAATTTAAAGAATACAACGATATTATCCATGAAATAACAATCAGACCTGGCGAGGTGCACACATTGCCTAATGTCGGCGCATTAAAAGTTGACGAAGGCGAAGTTGTAAAAGCCGGTACTGTTATTGCTGACGGCATAAAAGTTAAAGAAACTTCTATTGTTACAATAATGGATTCATCAATGGATGATTTGGATATTGAT
>CALUUU010000031.1 GCA_944324035.1 Candidatus Gastranaerophilales bacterium | reverse complement strand
TGCTTCAATTGCCGCGGCAAGTATTTTGGCTAAAGTTACGCGTGACAGATATATGGAAGAACTTGATGCAAAGTATCCGCAGTACGGCTGGGGGCATAATGCAGGATACTTAACCAAAGAACATTTAGCAGCAATTGATAAATACGGTTTATGTGAATTTCACCGCCCGTCATTTTTGAAAAAGCATTTTGAGGCTCAAAAACAACTGTCGCTGTTTAGTTAGTCTTGTCTGCATACAGAGTTTTAAATGCGTTTAAATCCCCTATTGTAAGCATTCTTTGGCTGCCGGATACATAATACATAACATCTGCAGGGTTGTTTGAATGCTGCAAGCCGAGTGCGTGACCTATTTCATGGAGTGCTACAATATATATCTGGCTGTCATACATTTTTATGTTTTTTTTTTGTTTTTTTGATTTGATTGTTATTATTGAGTTATGTATGTAGCCGTCGTTTGAAGGTAAATTCATATTTGTTCCGGCAACATAGCTTTCACCTTTATTAACAGACGGCTGTTCCGCAAATTTTACAATAATATTTGCTTCTTCCGGAGAATTCGTGTATTTAAATTTCGCAACCCTTGTCATGTTTGTCCACGATGAAAAGGCCTGTTTTATGACAGGTTTGTGTGTGGAAGATTCAATATATACTGTAACCGGGAATTCTTTGTAGCGCTTCTGTCCTGCAGCGATGCTGCTTGTCACGGTTATTAATATAAATGTTATTACAGCTAAAATAAATTTTTTCATGTTTAATCCTTGAATTATGGTGTATAAATTAGTTTGAATCTTTCTATATCATTTTGTGAAAGTGATGTCTGCCCGTGTTCCACCGGATACATTATATCACTTTTAATTGGTGAATGACCTAACCCCATAGCATGTCCGATTTCATGCAGCGCAATTCCGTAAATTTGATTATCAGATAGCTGAGTTTTTCCGCCCGGAGATGTAAGATATATTGTAATTGTTGCTTTTGCATAAAATCCGAGCGGGGTATATGAATATGCCAAACCGACTGCGTTTTCGAACTCCGATCCTTTTGCATTCGGATTTTTGTCAGCAAATTTAACGACAATATTCGGATAATATTTTTCAGAAGTTACATATCTGAATTTTGCAAGCCCTGATTCACTCTGCCAGGTTGAAAAGGCTTTTTCAACAAGTGCTTTTTTATTGTGGGGTTCAATATAGACATTCAGCGGAAAATACCCCCAGCGCGGATTAATATACGCCATTGCAGAGCCTGCGCATAACATTATTATTGCAAATAGAATGAATAATATTTTTTTCATAATGTTATTATATCTGTTTATTGGCTGCTTGTCTAAATATTAACGTATGCTGGACTTATATAGAAAATTATAGTCTTTTTACTTCGCAACCAAAAGAAAAGAAATAGACATATATTCATAACTGCTATATAAGTTTCTTATTAATCAGCTTTACAATTATTTTTTACAGGATTATCATGGTAATGTTGGGAGGGAGCAATATGTATAATCCAAAATCACACACTGCCGAAGAGTTTATTAATCATGAAGAAGTCTTGGCTTCACTTGAATACGCTGAAAAGAATAAAAATAATTCAGCATTAATTGATGAAATTCTTGAAAAAGCAAGAAAAGAAAAAGGGCTGTCACACAGAGAGGCCTCTGTTCTTCTTGCTTGTGAAATTCCGGAGAAAAATGAAGAAATATATAAACTTGCAAGAAAAATTAAAAATGATTATTACGGCAACAGAGTAGTGTTATTTGCACCGCTTTACCTCTCAAATTACTGTGTTAACGGATGTGTCTACTGTCCTTACCACAAGAAAAATACACATATTCCGCGCAAGAAACTTACACAGGAAGAGATTAAACAGGAAGTCATTGCACTCCAGGATATGGGGCATAAGCGACTTGCAATAGAATCCGGAGAAGATCCTGTAAATAATCCGATTGAGTACATTCTGGACTCTATCAAGACAATATATAGCGTAAAGCATAAAAACGGTGCTATCCGCAGAGTAAATGTAAATATTGCGGCAACAAGCGTTGAAAATTACAAAAAATTACACGAAGTAGGGATTGGCACATACGTTTTATTCCAGGAAACATACAATAAAGAAAGTTATGAAAAACTTCATCCAACCGGCCCGAAACATAACTATGCATATCACACAGAAGCTATGGACAGGGCCATGGAAGCTGGGATTGATGATGTCAGCCTCGGGGTTCTCTTTGGTTTGGAATCATATAAATACGAATTTGCTGCTCTTTTAATGCACGCTGAACATTTAGAAGCCGCCTTTGGTGTCGGCCCTCACGCAATCAGTGTTCCGCGAATCAGAAAAGCTGACGACATCGACCCTGACGTGTTTGATAACGGAATTGATGACGATACTTTCGCAAAAATTGTGGCATGTATAAGAATTTCTGTACCATACACAGGCATGATTATTTCAACACGCGAAAGCCAGGAAGTTCGAGAAAGAGTATTAAGCCTTGGAGTATCTCAAATAAGCGGAGGTTCAAAGACAAGTGTAGGTGGTTATTTTAACCCAATGCCCGAGGATGAAAATTCAGCTCAGTTTGATATATCTGACCGACGCCCGCTTGATGAAGTTATGCGCTGGCTTATTGATTTAGGTTATATTCCGAGTTTCTGTACTGCCTGCTACAGAAAAGGCAGAACCGGCGAAAGATTTATGGAAATATGTAAAAATGAGCAAATCCATAACTTCTGCCACCCGAATGCTCTTATGACTTTAAAAGAATACATAGAAGACTATGCTTCTCCTGAAACCCGCAAAGCAGGAGAAGAACTTATTCAAAAAGAGCTTAAGCTTTTTAATGATAAAAAACTGGAAGAGGATTTGGAAGATAAACTATCTAAAATTCACAACGGAGAACGCGATTTCAGATATTAAACTTTCTGAACATACTGTACTTTTTAAGCCCCTCAAAACGGATAACGATACTATCTTTTGCAGCAATTGACAGTGATGTTTTATCGTTTTGTACAATTTTTCCGGGCTCTGCTGTATCGCAGGTAATGGTTGTTTTGTATGGGTTTGTAATGTAAAAATCATCTTCAAACTGAATATACGTTGGCAAAAACGGATAAAATGCCCTAACATGCGCATATATTTCCCGGGCAGTTTCACCTCGAAAATCAAGTGTCATATCCTCAGGTTTGACATTAGAGAAATAACTGGCTTTGCTTTCATCCTGCGGAATAGGTACAACAAAGCCAAGTTTAAGCTTTTCGAGCAATTCAGCACACAAAATTCGCGCCGTAAATACTGTTTTATTTTTAAGCTCTTTTGATGTATCACCTTCCAGGATATCAACTTTTGCTTGTGCCAAAATAGGGCCTTCATCAAAGTTATCACTCATCAGATGAAAGGTTACACCGGATTTTTCTTCCCCATGCCAAATTGTCTGAATATAAGGGTTTGGCCCCCTGTACTTTGGCAGCAGTGAAGGATGAGCATTTATCATACCAAGCGGCGGCAGATTAATGATTTCTTTTTTTATTTTTTCCCGCCAAGTCCCGACAAGGATTACATTCGGATTTAACTTTAATATTAACTTTTTAAATTGCTCGGAATTTGCAGACTTGCAATGTATATCATAAATATTATGTTTTTTTATGAGTGTCAGTTCTGGCGACGGATGAAAAAAGTCATAAAAAAATAATTGCCAAGAAGGATACATCAAATTTTCATATCGGAAAACCCCGGCGATTTCAGCCCCTGCAAGCATAGCTCCGCGAATTAAATTCGCAAGCATCGCACCTTTTCCGAGAATAACCACTTTCATAAGCTTAATCCTTCTTTTTATTGTTATGCGGACTTTTTTTAAAAAACTCTTTTGCCTTAGGTGATAGAGAAACATTTTGAAGCGACATATGATACATATGCAGCCTTGCGATGTTTTCTGTTTCTTCCAATAAATCACGCTTAGGTATTTTTATAGAATTTTTCACCTGCTCAAAACCGCTTGGCGCATTTTTTGCCATAATCCGCTCAATAACCTGGTCAATATCACTTCCGCCTACTCCGTATCTTGAAGCAATTTCCGCAGTTGTTGCCCCCTGCGGGAGTTTGTAAAGCCAGTTGACAGTCAGAACATCACCTTCAGACACACTGTGAATACCGCTTTGATGCGGTGTATACATTATATCGGTCTTATACGGGCTGTGGCCTAAACCTATGGCATGGCCGATTTCGTGTAATATTGTATGATAAACTTCCTTTTCACTTCCGTACTCTGCGTGAATAAGTCCGTCCGTAAGCCCTATTGCAACTTCAGCCCCATACAATCTGTTATTTGGATCAAAGCTGAAATAGCAGTGCCCCAAGGCTTTTCTTTCAACTCTTTTCCAATCTATATTTACGTTTGATTCTAATAAAGTGCTTACAACAGTAAAAGAAACCCTTCCTTTGGTAGCCTTTTGCCACTCATCCAAAGCTTTTCTGACAAGCGCATTGTATTTATAATCCTGCCCCTGCTTTGCATAAAACTTCATTGGAGCTATATAAACTTTCAACGGCATAAATGTCCAGCGCATAAGTCTGCCGTTTTTTAAGGATTGTGAAACATATGTTTTACTTACCATATTTTTATTGTATAATAAAAAGTACAAATTGTGTATCATGTATCAGTCATATTAAGTAAGAAGATTAGGAGGAAACGATGAATATAATGCAAATAATGAAGCAGGCTCAAAATGTGCAGGCAAAACTTAAATCTGCCCAGGAAGAACTTTCTAAAATGGAAATCGTTGGTGAAGCAGGCGGCGGAGCCGTAAAGATTATTTGTGACGGACAAGGAAAATTTAAATCAATCAAGCTGACAAGCGATGCGGTAAATGTTGATGATGAAACCCGTGAAATGCTTGAAGATTTAATTACATCCGCTATGAATCAGGCAAGTGACAAAGCTTCTAAAGAAATGGAATCAAGAATGAAGCAGGCTACAGGCGGACTGAATATTCCGGGATTATTCTAAAATGATATACCCGAAAGCCGTAGCTGCACTCATAGAGCAGTTTCAGAAATTCCCGTCTGTCGGTCCAAAATCAGCGCAAAGAATGGCATTTTATCTTCTCAGGATGCCTTTATCTGAGGTGCAAAAACTTGCACAGAGTATAATTGAAGCAAAGCAAAACACAAGAACCTGTGAGATATGTTTTAACCTCTCATCAACAAGCCCTTGTGAAATATGCCAGTCAACGCGCCGGGATAAATCTACTATATGCGTTGTTGCAGAAACAAAAGACCTCATTGCAATTGAAAAAACAAACGAATATAACGGTCTTTACCACGTTTTGCAAGGGCTTATATCTCCGATGGACGGTATTGGCGCCGACGATATCAGGATAAAAGAATTACTCACCAGACTAACTGATGAAAATGTAAAAGAAGTAATTCTTGCGCTCAGCCCCTCCGTAGAAGGCGAGGCGACCAGTCTGTATTTAAGCAAACTTATCAAACCATTCGGGATAAAAATTTCGCGCATTGCGTTTGGTTTGCCGGTAGGAGCGGATTTAGAGTATGCCGATGAAATCACAATTGCACGCGCTATTGAAGGGCGGCGTGAAATATAACCGGATAAACATTCAGCTAATTGCATTTATTGGCTCATTAATATAAACTCATTATATGGTTGAAAATCTTCTTGAAATAAAAGATTTATATGTTGAATATAAGACGGATAAAGGGTTTACCGGTGAAAAACAGGTAATTCATGCCGTAAACGGTGTGAATTTGGATGTAAAAAAAGGAGAAATACTTGCAATTGCCGGAGAATCCGGATGCGGCAAATCTACTCTTGCAAAGGCCATAACACGATTAGAGCCATCAAAATCCGGTGAAATACTTTTTGAGGGCAAAGATGTTCTTAAAATGGATAAGCATGAGTTAAAAGAGTATCGTAAAAAGGCTCAGATGGTTTTTCAAAATCCTTATGCCAGCCTTAATCCTAAAATGAAAATTATTGACATTTTAAAAGAGCCACTAAAAATCAACACAAACCTTTCGGATATAGAAATTTATGAAATTATAAAAGAAAAATTTGAAAAAGTCGGATTAGATGTAGAATGTCTTGAACTTTATCCGCACGAATTTTCAGGCGGTCAGCGGCAAAGAATTGCAATAGCGAGGGCGCTTGTTTTAAATCCTGAATTTATACTTGCCGATGAGCCGGTAAGCGCCCTGGATGTCAGTATTCAGGCTCAAATTATAAATTTATTAAAAGAATTAAAAAATGATTATAAGTTAACATTTATCCTGATAACACACGATATGAGCGTAATAAAATATCTTGCAGACAGAGTTGCAATTATGTATCTTGGTGAAATTGTTGAAACCGGTACTACATCACAAATATTTATAAACCCAAAACATCCTTATACCAAGGCACTTTTAAGCGCTGTGCCGCAAATTTCAGGGCAAGCACAGGAGAGAATTATCTTAGAAGGAGAACTTCCATCTGCTGCTAATCTTCCAAAAGGCTGCAAGTTTCATACCCGCTGTCCCAATTGTATGGATATTTGTACACAATGCTCTCCGCAGGAAATTGAAATTACGGAAGGCCATGACGTAAAATGCTTTTTATATATGAAGCTGAATAAATAATATTATTTGTGTTATAATGCCCGTATGGAAAAAAGAGTAATTACAACCAACAGAAAAGCCTTTCACGACTTCACAATATTTGACAAATATGATGCCGGCATTGTTTTGACCGGTACAGAAATTAAATCTGTCCGCAAAGGTGCTGTGAATTTAAAAGACAGCTTTTGTAAAATTGAAGCCAACGAGATATATCTATATAAATGTCATATTTCCCCATATGAACAGGGAAACCGGTTTAATCACGAAGCAGAAAGAACTAGAAAACTCCTTTTAACCAAAAAAGAAATTTTAAAAATGCAAAATAAAGTAAAACAAAACGGATACACAATAGTACCGCTTGAACTGTATATTGTAAAAGGGTTTGCAAAGCTGCAGATAGGGCTTGCTAAAGGTAAAAAACTTCACGACAAGCGTGATGCAATGGCTCAAAAAGATCAAAAAAGAGAAATGGACAGAGCCTCTAAAATAAGATATTAATAAGTGTTGTACATAACCCATAACATGGGTTATGTAACGAAATCCATCAGAACAATGTTTTTTTTACGATACCAGTGAAATTTGCCGCATAGATACTATTAATCCAATACAACTAAAATATCTGGCGGAAATTCTTTTATTAATCTGACATTAAAAGTCTTTGCATCGGAGATTTTTTTTACTTCCCGGTAGTCGTAAGCTGAGAGGGCAGAATTATCGCCGATAATTTTAGGCGCAATGAACTGATAAATTTTGTCTGTATAATCTAAAAAGGAACCGTTTAAATGCCCGCCTGCCTCAATAAGAACACTCATTATGCCAAGTTCATACAATTTTTCAAGTACATATTCAGGTTTAATTTTATTATTTGCAGCAGGTGCTTTTATAAAATGAATATTTTGTATATCAGGCGGATTAAGCGATTCGTCATAGAAAACATATATATCGCCTTCCTGATAGATGTTTGAATTTATAAAATCCGTTTTTAAAAGTCTGTCAATAATGACTTTTTTCTTGTGCTTCATTGTTGGATTATCAGCAATAATGGTTCCGGATGATGTCAAGATTGCATCATACCGTTTGCGGATATCTTTAACTTCTTCCCTGGCAGCAGATGATGTAATCCACTTGGAATCACCGGTTTTTGCGGCAATTTTCCCGTCAAGTGTTGCTGCGGACTTTATTGCAACAAATGTCTTGTGCTCAGTCATATTTTTTATAAAAACCTCGTTTAAACGTTTGCACTCATTTTCAAGAATACCTTCAATAACCTCAATGCCTGCCTCTTGAAGTTTTTTTATTCCGTTTCCTGCAACAATCGGGTTTACATCTCTCATTCCGGTAACAACACGTTTTATTCCTCTTTCTATAATTAAATCCGCACATGGAGGAGTTTTGCCATAGTGTGAACAAGGTTCAAGGTTAACAATCAAAGTTCCGTTTTTGGCTTCATTATTTTTTAATTTTAAGAGAGCATCCCTTTCTGCGTGGTTTTCGCCGTAGAAGTGGTGGTATCCGGTTGAAATTATATTATTGTTTTCATCCAAAACAACACAGCCGACTAAAGGATTTGGCGAAACCTGTCCTTCTCCCAGTTTTGCCAGTTCAATACATTTTTGCATTAATAATTCATAGTCCATACTTGTATTTTACCAAAAAAAATGGTAAAGTTGGTATGTGTGGTATTTAATTTAAAGAAGGAGAGCTAAATGGTTGATTTAAAATACATAGGACACAGCGCCTTTGAATTTAAAACGGGTGATAAGTCAATACTTGTTGATCCGTACGTTTCAATCAATGATAAATATGACTATAAAAAATCACATATCGTTGACATTTTTGTGACCCATGGCCACTCTGACCATCTCGGTCAGGCTGTTGAAATTTCAAAAAATAAAAAAGCACCTATTACGGCCGTTGCAGAAGTTGCAGCATACTGTTCCGCTCAAAAAGCAAAGACCAGATCAATAAACTTGGGCAGCTGGCTAAATTATGACTGGGGGCGTGCTATATTTCTTCCGGCATACCATTCCAGTGCATTGCCTGACGGCTCATATGGCGGTGTTGCAGCCAGCATTTTATTTGATATTGAAGGTGTTCGTATTTTCCACGCAGGGGATACCTGTCTGACACCTGATTTTAAAACTTACAAGGAAATTTACAGACCGAATATTGCACTGCTTCCTATTGGCGGAACTTATACGATGGATGTTGAACACGCTGTTGTTGCGGCTGACTGGTTAGGTGCAAAAACTGTTATCCCTATGCATTATAACACTTTCCCTGAAATTCAGGCTGATCTTAAACGCTTTGTTCAATTAATGCAGGTTAACAACACTAATTGTGCAATATTAAATCCTGCTGAAATAAAACAGGATTAAGCTTTTGTATTATTAAATAAAATAACCCGCCCTTTTATCGCGGCGGGTTATTTTTTATAGTTTTTTAACCTCTGATATAGTAGGATCAAGCAAACGCCGTCCGTTTTCAAAGCTTATTGAACATAGAATTTTGTTTCCGTATTTAATCATTTTTTCAACAACACCTTCTCCGTATTTAGGATGCGAAACTCTGTCACCAGCTTCAAATTTAACAGCATTAGGATTTGTTGCCATCTCATCAGCCGGATATACAGGAACCACCTGCGGCTGCTCATCCGGAATTTTCTCATCAAGTTCTGAGTCAACATCGGTGTTTTCTTCCAGTAAATTCATACCTTGTATAAAATCTAAATCATCTTCTGTTAAATTGTCTTGTTGAGGTTCATCTTCAGTTGCATCCCCTGCAGGCTCGTTAATTTCAGCTAAATCCGGAAGCAGCTCATCTATATTTGCATCCATATTCTGCGGGATATCAGGGGTATTTTCAGCGTTGTCACCTTCTTCAAGTTCATCAATAGTGCTGTCTTGAGCTTCCGGCTCCTGCTGCTCAGCAGATTCCTCTGAAAGTTCTTCCTCAATATCATCCTGGATAATATCACTCTCAGGTTCCTCAGTCAAAATATCTTCATTTGGAACTTCTTCTGTAATATCATTCGTATCAGCGCTATCAACTGTATCTTCAACCTCTTCTGTAATAGAAGGCAGTTCGTCATCTAAAACAGGCTCAGTTAATTGCTCGTCCTCTAAAAGAGTATCGTTTAACGGTTCTTCTTCCAATACCGGCTCACTCAACTGTTCTTCATTAAGAGTATATTCTTCTGTAAGTAAATCAGTTGCCGGCTCCTGAGAGGATGCGAATTCTTCCTCTACCTGTTCCGGTTCAACAATCTCATCGTCGTCTTCTTCAGGCTGGATAGGAAGCGTATTATTCACTTCAACAGTGTCAACATCAGACGGTGTATTCTCGTCAATTTGCGGTTGGATTGGTGTTTCAATTTGAGGTAAATCAACCAACGGTTCAGGCTCTGACTCCGGAAGCTCTTCTAACTGTTCTTCAGAAGCAGATTGAACCGGACTATCATTCATCATTGCTTCATATGAATAGGAATTAGATTCTTCGGCAAAGTCATCTTTTATGGTTTCCTCGGCAGGCTTTTCCTCATCCGGTTGTGCTGTTGGTTTTTCTTCCGGTACTATAGCTGAATCTAAATCTTCAAGAGGCATAACTTCTATGATTAACGGAATATTTTGGGTAGCTTTTCCGTAAACAATACATTCATCCTCATTTAACTTATTTAAGAATATGTTGTAAGCTGCAAAATCATGCTGCATTGTCTGCGGGGCAAAAAGCATCATATTACTAGCACGCTCTTTTAACTCGTATAAATATTTGTAATTGTGAGGAGCAGTAATAATAGTGTAAATTTTATCCTGCGAGAGGAATTTTCTTATTAATTTTTTGTCTGCATTGTCATTATTTATTTTTACAAGTGAATATACAAATAAATCCATTGCCCGTATTTCATCGTACACATAACTTATGATGAGTTTTTGTAATTTGTCGTCAGCGCGTGAAATATCAAGCAGAGTAGACATATTACCTCTTACTGCAGCCCGTAAGGAATGGATTTCTTTAGCATTTTGTGCGAATACGGATTCTTCTTTATATTTAATAAGCCTGCTTTTCAAAAGTGCAAGTTCTGGAATATTAGTTTCTCTATATTGGGCATCTACAACCGATATGAAGTTATCAAAAGGAATAAACTGGTCGAGAACCGTCCGCGAATATTCCTGTACTTCTAAAAATATATCCTGGATTACGGCCTTGCTTTCAGGGCTTACATCGGTTAAATCGTTTTCATAGATAAAATTTATAGTATCATAATTTAGCGGAAGCTTGAAATCTCTCCCGAAAACAAGAGTATTTTCGGCATTTATGGTAGCATCAATATCAAAAATTACGGATTTGTCATTATTTTCAGTTATTTGTTTGGCAATATTAGAAAGCATTATGTCGCTGTTCTCGGTTCTATCCGAGCATATCAGTAAATTTTTCTCAAAGACTGAATAATCAATATTCAGCAGAAAATTTTGCTGGGCTAATTTTCCAATTTTCACAGGCATTTCTATTGGCAATATATCCAAAAGTTCATCTGAAGAAAGCCGTGTAATATTCGCATTGAGTTCCGGAACAGTTCCGTTGTAATTTTTTACAATACCTTCTTCATTAAAAGTAAACAATAATTTCACTATAGCGTAATTAAGACCGCTGTCAGCTTTCAGGCTCATAATCTGTGCTACATAAGGTTGTTTTGAATCTTCAATGATGACGAATCCCGATAAAACAAGATTATCCTGCGCCGTAAATGAAATTTTTACCAGATTATTTTTTACTTCTAATATTTTCATTGATACTTCCTTTTACTACCGTAACAATTTTAACACGAACATGCCCATTTGGTGTCAAATGTTTAAAGAAATGAAACATTTAAGGATTAATACTGCTCTCAAGCTTATTATATATATCAATTGTCAGGATACATATTTTAAGATTTCTGTTTACAAGGCTTATTATTGTATTTTTATAGCACTTCAAAAGAGCCTTATTTAATCCGTTTTCTTCATTTAAACATTCCTTTATATCCGCTGTATACTTTTCTTCTCTCGTGTTTGGTTCAATTTTGTCAGCTAAGAATATTATTTTTTCAAAATCACTCATCTCAAGCTTTCCAAGCGTATGCCACCTTATTGCAGAGAGTATTTCCTTATCTTCTACTCCGAAATCTTTTTCTGCGATGTACGCGCTTACCGGAGCGTGAAGCGTTTTGTAATTTTGGAGCTCGCTTTCTTCGACATCGAGGTTATTGTGTATAATTTCAAGAAGTTTTTCTCTTGAAAAACATTTCGCACAATCATGCAGCAGACCTGCAATATATGCTTTTTCCTTGTCAAGACCGTATTTTTGGGCAAGTTCTTTTGCACATTCTGCAGTTCCGATTGAATGAGAGTATCTTTCACTGCTAAGATTGTTTTTTAACCATTCTTTTATTTCTGTTTCATTAATCTTTGTATAATTCATTTTTTTTAATATATTCCTCTACTTCTTTGGGCACATATTTTGATAAATCTTTGTTCTCTGCTGCCAGACGGCGGATTTCTGTTGACGAAATGTCCTCAAATTCAAGCGGCATAAGCTCAAAATCATAATTTTTATTCTTTAACCCGGATAATTCATTAATATTAAAATCTTTTTCTCTTGTAAATACAAGAAAGTGCAAATACTCTTTTAATTTATCTGTTTCATACCAATTTTCAATCTGTCTGAATGCATCGGTTCCTATGATAAATTTTATTTTATTTTTAGGCTGATACTGTTTACAAAGCTCCAGAACGGTTCTGTATGTGTACGATTTCCCGCCAAGTCTGAATTCAATATCAGAAACTTTGAATTTATTATTATGCATAACTGCAAGTTTAACCATATTAAACCTATGCATAGCATCAAGATTATTACATTTTTTATGAGGCGGAATAAATGCGGGTATGAAGAGAATTTCATCTACATCGCAAGTTCCCGCAACAAATTCAGCGACTCTCAAATGTGCATTATGTATCGGATTAAATGTTCCTTGATATAAGCATAATTCCATACAATTATATTATCATAAATGTTAACATTTGTAAAATTTTAATACTTAACTTAAAGTAAAACAGAAAAAATGTCGAAGAAAATCATGTATAGCAATAAGGATATGTGCATATGGGCATGGCAGCCGGTCAGGCAAGATTATTATCAATAACGCAAAGACTAAATGATAATGAGCTTAAGGCTCAGAGTATTACCCGTGCCAAAACAAGACTTTCAGACAGCATGTCGGCAATCGGAGAGGAATATATTGAGGCATTAAACAGAACACAGCTCAAATATTCTACATATGATGCCGAGGGTAATGTATCCTATCAAAAACTGACAGGTGCACTTTTAACAGAATACTCGCCGTTAAAAAATCAGTACGTGATTGTAAATGCTTTTGGACAGGCAATGGTCAGCGAAAAAGATGCTTCTAATTTTGAAAACAGCAGTTCTTTGGAAGAATTTCTTGAAAAATATGACGCTGATGCTAAAGATTGGTACACAAACCTTTGGTACAGAATGAACGGGAATGATGACAGTAAATCTTCAGCATCTCAGCAGAGCTGGGCTATATTGAGTGATGCCGACATGAATAGTTCAAAGTGGATTCAGTATGCGCTCCAAAGCGGAGTTGTAACATTGGAGCAGGCACAATATACCGAGCAGGATGAAACAGAAAATTCCAAAGAAAATATTGAGTGGAAATCTGTTACTTATACCTCAGCACTTGATATTGTAGAAGAAAGTGATGATACTGATTTAGCAAAAGCTGAAGCTGAATATAATCTTGCACTGCAAGAAATTCAGTCAAAGGATAAAGTGTATGACAGTCAGTTAAAACAATTAGATACGGAGCATTCTGCACTTGAAACCGAGTATGACAGTGTAAAAACAACAGTAGAGAAAAATATGGAACGCTCATTTAAAGCATTTTCTTAGACTAATCCAATTTACCGCCGAGTACTTCCAAGGCTTGTTTTTCTGCAGCATCAGCCTGCTTCATTGCAATATCTACTTCTGCAGACGGCACCTCGTTTTTAATTTTTACTCCTTCGGGTGAAGGTATGTAGCGTGTTTTCTGCTGGGCAGCCGCCTGCGTTTTTGTTTGGTTAGGGCTTTTGTCCTGCTTTACATTGTACAAAAGACTGCCCTGGCTGCTTACCTGTGCCGGCTGCGGAGCCTGCTGCATTTTGTATTTATTTAACAGATTTGTATTGGCGGCTGCTGGTGCTGCTTGTACCGTTTCAGGAGTGCCTGTCTGCAATTGGGCTGTTTGCTGCGGCTTTTGTTGCAATTCTGCTTGTTTAGTTTGTTCTTCTTCAATTTTTTCTTTATCTAAAATTGAATATTTAGGCTTGCCAAATATCATATGACATCCTTTAACAGCGAGTTTATTAAAGAAGGTCACAAATACTACCATTGGAAGAATAAACCTTACCGGATAACCTGCCATTTGTTTAAGCCAATATTTAGGATTGCAGGCAAAATCCTTAAGCCTTGGTCCAATATTTTTAAGATATTGCAGCGGACTTTTTAAAATTTCGCTAATGCAAAGGTTAACCTCTTTTTGTTTAAATCTTGTATAAGGTCTTACCTGTTCTAGGCCTACAGTTATAATATCTGCGCATTTTCTTGCAGCCCAGACAAACGGATTTTTGGTTTTAGGCCTAAATTGTGCTCTAAGGGCTTTTCTGGCAGCCTTATATTCTTTTTTATTTGCAAATGCACAGTTCATTACTTTAGCGTTAAATTCTTTAACGGCCTGTCTGTAATTTTCTATCTGTTCAGGAGTCATTCCGCTGTACTGCAGACCACCGATTTTATGCATAAGCTTAATTGACGGAGGCATAAATACAAAGAATCCGATAAGTTCTGTCATTCGTTCTGCGAGGGACTTAAACTTATCACCTGTTGTTTCCTGTTTGTTAGCCATAATTATTGCTTCTGCAAGGAAATATGCCTGCATTAAAGCCATAATTTTTCCGCCGGCCATTCTGCTTGTAGCTCCTTCCATAACCATATTTGACAGTTTTGCCATTCCTCTTCCGAGTTTGGAAGTGTGCATTGTATTTGACAGCCCTTTGGAAGATTGAAGCAGATTGAATATTTCACTGAAACTTACTTTTCTTCCTAAAAGCTGACCGTTTAATTTTGTTGCAATATTTTTATCTGACCAGCTTACTTTGGCAAAAATATTCTTCTTAGCTCTTTTAAACGCTTTAAGTATTTCGTCCTGATATTTTATCGGGTCACTCTTTAAAAGTTCGTAATGTGCGGCATCATTAAAGCCCATGGCCTTAATTTTTAAATCTTTAATTATTTTTGCACGTACTTCCGGCTTTGTATTATATTTAAAAGCGCGAATAGTTTTAGGGGATTTATCCGGGTTTAAAAGTCTAAACTCTTCACTTTGTAGGATTAGAGCTTTTTCTTCAGCAGTTGCAGCATTTTTTAGTAAGTTTTCAACTCTTTGAATATCAACTTTACTTGCTCCGATGGTATCCAAATCTTTAGCGGCCTTTATTGGTTCTATAAAAGCTTCACATGGATTTGATATATCGTGCGCTATCATACCTCTTACACCTTCAAACTGATGGCGTACAAGGGTGAGCTCAGGTCGAGAAGGAGTTCTGTCAAATGCTCTTAGTAACGCGGAATTATCATAGATATACTTTTTGGCAAGTCTTTCGCCTGATTTAACTTTTTTATTTAATGCCTCAGCAACAGAATTTTTAGTGAAGAAATTTGTTATTTTATCTCCGAAATTACCTATTCTGCCCGGAATTGATTTAGAATATTCCCCTCCGCAGGCTTTCAGGTATTTATCCATGGCAAGGTTCATCGCAACCCATACAGGAATAGCAATACCAAGCTGCTGCTCAGGATCAACTTCGGAAAATGCGTTTACCCTGTTTGCAATATAGTTGTCATTTGCGGCCTCTTTTATCTTTGTCCCGTCTAATTCTGCCTGCATTGCAGGATTGTACTGTGAATTTGAAGATTGTGTGGTCATGCCGAAATTGCCGGCATTACTGCCGAACGCAAGCCTATTTGTTATATCAAAATTGTTTTCCAACATTACCT
>CALUUU010000030.1 GCA_944324035.1 Candidatus Gastranaerophilales bacterium | reverse complement strand
GCCTTTTCTACAGCCCCAAGTGCCGTTTGTAAATAAAGATTCACGTCTGCCGTCCCAATCAAACACATATGGATCTACAAAGTCCATGCTTTGTTTATTTGCTGAGCCATCGTTTCTGACGCGTTTTGAAAAGTTAAATACAAACATATTTCTTGGATTTCTATCACCAAGTTTACCATTAATATAATATTCAACATCCTGCCCGTTTGCGTATATCGAAAACGTATACAAACTGCCATCAGGAATAGTTACGCATGCCACTACTGCTTGAGAAGTTGTACAATTGTATACACTCATATGCTTCATATATGGAAATATATACTGCTCAAGCCATTTTACCATTTCATCATAGCTGTAATTTTTGTCTGATGTAATCCAGTCTACAGTATCACCGTTTTCCGCATATGACATTCTGTATGCCTGGTTGATTTTTGAATAAAAAGATATAAGCCGCGTTTCTACTACTTTCTTTTGGTAATTCGCGATTAATGTCGGTAAGGTCATCGCTGCAATAATACCGATTATTCCAAGGGTTATAAGCACTTCCGCTAACGTAAACGCCGCTTTTTTCTTTAAAACACGGTCATCCTGAGGATGAAATCCGAAGGATCTCTTTTTACACGAGATTCTTCGGGCTAAAGCCCTCAGAATGACTGGTTTGCCGTAATGGCTGATTAGTGTAAATCCTTTAAAACCGTATCCGGAGAGGTTAAGAAGCCCCCCCCCCCTCGGAGATTATTGCTATAATTGACTTTTTCATGTTTGATATCCTCTCTTAACTGCCTGATATTTATATTATAACATATTTTGAATTTTGTACAAGCTACAGTATTGCTCTTGCCGCTATATACGCTGTTGACCAGCAGTTTTGCAGGTTGAACCCTCCGCAAAATCCGTCTATATCCATTACTTCCCCGCAAAAATATATGTTTTGTACTATTTTAGATTCCATTGTTTTGGGGTTTATCTCGTTTAAATCAACTCCGCCAGAGGTTACGACTTCCCCGCCTTTTGCTGGTGCAGTTATTGTTACAGTAAAATTATGCAGATTAGACAGAATGCTATCTCTTGTTTTCCCGTCTATTTTGTAACATTTTTCATCCGGATTTTTTAAAATATATTCCGCAAAAGATTTCGGCACAAATTCAGATATAATATTTTTTATAGTTTTATGCGGGTTATTGTTGAGCCGCTCCTGCAGGTCAAATTCTTCGCATAAATCAAGTGTTAGTCTATACGGGAAGCTGTCCCGTGCTTTGATAGATGAAATTTTATAAACAAGAGGGCCTGAAATTCCCTCGTGTGTAAATAAAATATCGTCTTGCAATCCGCTGCAGCGCACATTCTTAATGCTTACTCCGGCAAGCGCTTTAAACTTTTCTGTCGTTTTTAATGCTGTCAGCGCAGGTTTCGGGTCTACGATTGTGTGCCCCAAAAATTTTGCACAGTCATAACCGGAATGGCCGCCTGCTGCTATTATTATTTTGTCAAATTTATGACTTCCGCAGTCTGTTATAACTCGCAGCGGATTTTGTTCAATACGCAGTGCTCTTTCTTTTTTAAATTTGGTTTTATTTAGCGAATGCAGAAATTTTTCTCTTACATCCTTTGCACTGTTTGACACCGGAAAAATTCGCATATCTTCCTGTGTATAGGTTTTTACTCCGATATTTTCAAAAAAATCTATTGTGTCTGATGTTGAAAATTTTGAAAAAACCGAATACAAAAATTTTTCTCCGCGCGGATAATTTTTTGCAAGTTCTCTGAAATCAAATTCAGCATGAGCAAGGTTACACCTTCCGCCGCCTGTAGCAAGCAGGGTTCTTAAAGGCGAACCGTAATCAAAAACCGTTACATCACAATTATTTTGCAGAAAATATGCGCAAAAACATCCTGCAGGGCCTCCGCCTATAATACCGACTTTATATATCGACCCTTGTGCCATACAAAAATACCATTTCAGGGTTTTCCAAGTCGTTATGAAGTTCGCTTATTGTTTTATGCAAAACCGGATGTTCAAAATCCGGAATTAATTCCAGAAGCGGAACAAGAGTGAATGCTCTTAGATGCAGATATTTATGCGGAATTGTAAGGCTTTCTTCATTAATAATTTCTTTGCCGTAAAATAATATATCAATGTCGATTGTTCTGTCGGCATAACCTGCGCCCTCTTTCGGAGTTCTGCCGAGCTGACGCTCAATTCTTTTGCATTCATTTAAAAGTTCTTTTGGAGTCAGTGAAGTTTTTATTTCTATCACTGCATTTACAAACCAGGTTTCTGTTGACATATTCCACGGTTCGCTTTCGTAAAAGGCAGATGTCCTGACAATACTAATATTATCGGTTAAATTTAACAAACTGGTTGCCTGTTGAATGTAGCCGATTCTGTCACCCTGATTTGAACCTAAACTCAAATAAGCAATTGTCATAGCTTTATTTTAGTAATTTTTTTACCCTCTGTCAACAAATATTTTTAGCTTATTAGCAAAAAAATTTTTCAGGAATTTTATATTATATACAGAAAGGTTGAAAAATGATAAATCCTGCGCCAAAATTTATAAAAAATGTGACTCATTACAAAAATTCGACCTGGTATGTGAAAAGACGTGCCAGTAACAACAAACGTGTTGCTAAAATGGTTGTTTATCATTCCGGAAGCAAAAAAGGCAACTATGAATTCTATGCATTTAGAGGAAATGGCGAAAGAATTATTATAAATTACGATGCCCAAAAAGGAGAACGTTCATTTTTTCTGCAAAAAGACAAACACAGTAAAGAAGTTTTGCAGTATGTTCTTCATAACGGAATTCCGGGGAGATTTGAATGGCTTAAGGATTTATACAATTCTGCAGGCGTAATGATAGCCAGAGTTTTCAGACGAAACAATCCAAACTTATAACTTGTATCTGATTACAGAATTTCCGCCCTGTGATGAAATAAATAACAACCCGTTATCCAAATGCAGGCAATAAGGTTTTGAAACATGTCCCAGAACCTGCGTAATTGTACCCGCAGGAGTTATTTTTATAATGTTATCGGTGTTGTAATTTGCTACATATAAATTTCCTGCATCATCAGATACCATAGACATCGGCCCGTTTAGTTTCGGACTTTTTACAAAAATTTTTCTTGCGCCGTCAGGGGTGATTTTTGTAATAGAATTACTGCTGAAGCTTGCTACATAAAGATTTCCTGCTTTATCAGTTGTAACACCTGTCGGGCTAATCAGGTTTCCGTAGCTTCCGCTGGATTGCGGGATTTTTGGTTTTTCAGCTTCAATTTTTGCTTTTTGTTCAGCTTGAATTGTAGGTATATCAGTTTTCATAAGTGCCGCGAGCTGTTGTGCTTTCACAAATACTGTACTTGTCGGCGGTATTATTGAAAGATACTGCTTTGCGTTTTCTATCTGGCCTAGTCTGTGGCTTAATGATGCGGCATTATAGACAGCTTCGTAATCAGTAGGTTTTCTGATTAGAATTTGCTTAAATACATTAAGTGCATCTCCGTCTTTGTCCATCTGTTCAAAGACTACTCCGAGGTTATAGTATGCATCAATATAATTTGCATCAAGCGCTATTGCCTGCTGGAATGCTCCGACAGCTTCTTCAAATTGTCCCATACGGTAAAAATCAACACCGCGGTTGTACTGTAATTTTGCCTCATTACTGATTTCAGCCGAGGCAATACCCCCGGCTAAAACCATAATGAATGCTGATATAACTAATTTTTTAATCATATTATATTTCACTCAATTCTTCCACTAATTTATGATGCTTCTTGGCGAAATCTGCCCCTCTTGCTATTATAGCAAGTTTTAGAATATTTGCAAGATTAATCGGCGTAAGCGACATAAAATCATCCGGAAGACGTAGACTCCAGTTTGCATCGCCTGATGTTCCAGGTCTGTTATAAACATCATAAATATTGAAGTAATCAGTGAAGAATATCTGAATATTTTCCGCTTTTGATGCAAAGATTTCAACTAACTTTGTTTGTGCCAGAAACTCTGCATTTTTGGTTAACTCAACAATCAGAGCATCTTTGTCTTCCCAGTCAGGAAAATCTAAATCTTCTACAAGATTTTTAACGTGAAGATATCCTTCGTGGGTATTAACCATTGAATCTGCCCACATTTTTATAGGCTGGTTATCGTGTGTTCCGACCATTGCCCAGCATTTTTCATCAATGTTTTTGTATCTGTATGGATCAAGCGGTTTTTCAGGTTCCGTGAATTGAGTTAATCTCATTCCCTGAAGTCCGTATTCTTTCATTACAGCTTCAACCGGGTTTGTTAATGTGCCCAAATCCTCACAGACAATGCTGTCTTTATCAAGACCTTCTTCTTTAGCAGCTGCGATAACAATTTTTTCAATCAGTCTGCCGTAAAGTTTTACCTGTTTTTTGGATAATTTCTTAACGCGTTTTTCTTTATCGGCTTCAAGTTCCATATCCAAATCTTCCATTGTAGCGATGGCAAATTTGTTTAAGAAAGGATGTTCCGGAGAGGAATAAAGTCTGCCGGCGCCTTCTTCAATTTTCGGTTTTTTACCTGCTTTGTAAACCCAAGGGTCAATCAAGCCGACAATGTGGTCAATTCTTACGCCGCCAGGGTTTTCTTTAAACATTTTTTTGAAGAGGTTTTTCATTAAAATGCCGCCTTCATCCAGGGAACCATCGGCTTTGTATAATTTCTCAGGGTTCATAACAGGGAAGCCCCAGGCCTGGCCGTCTTTTGAGAAGTAATCCGGAGGACATCCAAGCATCCAGCCGTCTAAAAAGAGCGATTGATATGCCCAGCAATCTCTGTCTGAGAATGCAACCTGACGGTCGGCTATCATTTTTATGCCTTTTTTCTTTGCGTATTCAAGTGTTTTTCTGTTTTGTTTATCCAGAACAAACTGAACAAATTTGTAGAAATCAATTTCATCAGCGTATTTTTTTGAAATTTCTTCTATTCTTTTGCCGTATTCCAAGCCTTGTTCAATTGATTTAGGATTAAACAGGTTTTTGTCCATTTCAGAATCCCACAGAGGCCAGTAGTCGTTGCCGTGTTCAATTGACAAAGCTTCATATAAGCTGTCTTTATCTAGCCAGGAATCGTTTTCTCTTTTGTAAACTTCAAATTCGTGCATTAATTTTTTGTCATTTTTATGCTTGAAATTGTTCCAAGCTTCAAGAAGTGCTTCATCCTGTTTCTTGTAGATGTAAGAGTATGCTGTTTTATTGGTATGTTTGTTCGGGTTGTTATCTACAATATCATTATATGTTTCAACTGATAGAATGTTGAGCCATTCTTTTTCTGTAAGCTGCTTCAAATCAATAAAAAGCGGATTGCCTGAAAAAATAGTTCCGGTATAAGGAGAAGAATCGCAGCCTTTTGTTTTTCCTGCCGGCCCAAGCTGGATTGATGTAAAAATTCCGCTTGCCCAGTCGATAATTTCTTTTCCGCCGTTAGAATTTATTGTTCCAAAGCCTGTATTTTCTCCTGTTGCTGCCGGAAAACTGCCGCTGTGCATAATGAATGCAAAATTTTTCTTCCCTAAAACTTTTAAAGCTTTCTCAATAGTTTTTGTCGCATTTTTTTCTAAAGTGCAAACCATATTAAACCCTCTCTCCTTATAAACTATAACAAGTTAAATGGTAGCATGAGCGTCATGTTTTTGCAAGTAACGTTTTGGGGGAGTTATATAGTAAATCCACATTTACTGCCTGAGGCAGGACATTAGCTGCGCTTTGTGGGATGCACAGCTAAGGACAATACGGTGCATAAACTCCTTCCCCAAGTAGGGGAAGGAGTTTATCTATTGCGTGTTTTTCTCTTTTGCTTCATTTTATCTTTATACTTTACCGGTTCCAGGCATAAGTATGACAAAAGGCATTGCGTGCTGATGCAAGGCAATCCTGTAAGAAATCACGGAGAACTTTGTTCTCCGCGATTTCTTTTTGAATATAAAAATTATTCTTCTTCGTCTGTGTCTGTTTTAATTTTATCGACAACCATTTTTGCCATTTCTTTGGCTATAATTCTTTGTGTTGCTTCAGGGCAGTTCTGGAGCATGTTCATAGCTGTTCTTACTGTTGAATCTATATCGTACCAGCGGCCTTTGCGGTTGTCTTCCAAGCCTGAACCTACTGCATTAATAATATCATCAACCGTTTCAAATTTTTCATCCTCTATGTTGTGTTCAATGATGATTTTGATTAAATTTAAAGCTACCTTAATTTGTGTTTCATCACTGCTGTGTTCAAGTGTTTCTATTGCCTGTGAAAGTACAGGGTCTTTGTCATACCAGCGTCTGTGCTTGTTGCTGTATTCTTCTTTCATGTCTCTTTCTCCTTTATTTCTATCCTTTTTTAAACATTACTCCTTTTGTGCCTTTCGGGTATTCCCAATCAAGGGATTGCTTTTCGCAGACTATTCTGCAGGCTCCGCATTCCAGGCAGTTTTCATACTTTACAAGAAGCTTTTGCTCGTCTTCCAGCCACTCGTATACGCCTGCAGGACAAACATTTTCACAAGGTCTGTTTTTGCAGGTTTTACAGTCCGCGTTATTCGGTTTCAGATGCGAAACGCTGTCGGGTGTGTATTTTAATGTCGCTAATTTATCGTCTAAATTCATTTTACTAAAATACTCCATACTAATTTTATTACTGCCCACGCATCGCTGCAAAGTCCTTTTATGCCGCGTTCTTTTATGAAATTTATTATAAATCTTCGGTATAATTCCCTTTTTGGGGTGCCGTCAACCGATGTAAACATTTCAAAAAATGCGTTAATTTTTCTCAAATAAATATCAAGAAAGACTTCTTTTTTATCATGCATAATGTCCATCAGGTATCTGTATGTATGTAAGTCTTTCATAATAAAAGATTTTTCCACAGCTTCCTGATAACGGGCGAGCGTGTCTTCGTTAAAGTCTTTTTTGCTCAGTGCAACGACTGCCGTTTCTCCGGCAAGCCTGCCGCTTATCATAGCGAGATTTGTGCCTTCCCAGTGCATGTTGTTTACAAGCATTGCTGCATCTCCGACAATCATAACTCCGGCGCCGCTTAATGTCGGAACTTTCTTATACCCGCCTTCCGGAATCAGATGGGCAGAATATTCTATAGTTTCTCCGCCTTTGATTAACGGTGCTATTGCAGGATGAGCTTTTATTTTATCAAGAAGCTCATATGGTTTAATCTTGGCTTTTGTAAATTCATCCAAAGTAACCCCGAGTCCGATACTTATACTGTCTTTGTTTGTATAAATAAATCCAAGCCCCAGTTTGCCGAGCATTGAACCGCCAAAAAGTTCATAGACACAGCCTTCTTCTTCATTAACTAAAAATCTGTCATTAATTATATTTTTATCCAGTTTTATGACTTCTTTTACGGAAATAGCCGCATCTTTCGGCTCAATATCTTCTCTTAACCCGATTTGTCTTGCAAGCAGAGAATTTACACCATCGGCTAAGATTACTATATCCGCATAGTAATCTTCTAATTCTGTTTTTACACCGACAACTTTTTCATCTTCTACAATAAGTTCTCTTACAACGGTTTCTTCTACAAGAATAACCCCTTCTTTTTTGGCTTCTTCTGCCATCCAGCGGTCAAATTTTCCGCGGATAACAGAATAGCTGATAGCTTCTTCGTGGTTTTTCCGGTATGAAACTACTGTGCTGTCGCTCTCACCCAGTATTGCAAATTTATGCTCTATAAGTTTTCTTTCAATCGGGGCATTTTTTTCAAAATCAGGAAAAATTTCTTTAACAGCTTTAGCATATATTGCGCCGCCAAAAACATTTTTGCTTCCGGCAAAAGTTCCGCGCTCAATCAGCACAACTTCGTGTCCTGCACGGGCAACTGTTATTGCTGCAGAAATACCTGCAGGCCCTGCACCTACAACTATCACTTCTGTCTTGTTTTCTTTCTGTAGTTCAGTCATAAACTCCTCTTTGCCTTAATATTATACAACATATTTTTTTCATTGTAAAATACTTCATATGAATATAACTGCGGGTAAATTTAAAGGTCAAAAGGTTAATGCTCCTGATGAAAACATAACAAGGCCTACACTTTCAAAGGTCAGGATGGGGATATTTAACACTCTCCAGGCTATGATTAATTTTGATGAGTCAAGTTTTTTGGATATGTTTTCAGGTTCTGGAATTATGGCGCTTGAAGCTTTATCAAGAGGGTTTAAAAAAGTTACGGCTGTTGAGAAGCACCCGAGGGCTGCGGCTGTTATCAAAAATAATTTTAAAAAATTCCAAAATCCTCCACGACTTTTTACAGGCGACAGTTTGAAGCTTGTTCCTAAAATGAATGAAAAATTTGATATAATATATATTGACCCTCCGTATTTTTCCGGAGTGTATGAGCAAAGCCTGGCGGCTGTAAAAAATACAGCTTCAGGGATTGTAATTCTTGAACATGTATGTGATGTTGATTTTTGCGGTTGGGAAGTGGTAAAACAAAAAAAATATGGGGATAAATGTATAACCTTTCTACGAGTTGAAGTGCTGCATTTTACGGATTAACCGTAAAATGCTTTTTGCGTGGAGGATTTTACCACAAAATTACGCTTGTTCCTAAATTGCCGGTTTTCTTCGGTCATTCAATGATATTTTCGCCATTATTATCATTATATTTGTTGTTAACCAAGAATAAATAATCTGCCTTTTTTGCCCGGGGAATTTTCCCGATAAGTCTGAAATCTTTAAGTCTATTAAATTCGAGGTATATTTTGTTTAATTTTAAAATCTCTTAGAATATTGATTTCACGTTTAAAATCGGGGAAAAGTTTATGAAGTTCTATTAAATTAATATTCAATAATTTATATTTGCGGGGTTAGGATAAGTGGGAGTTGCTTTTTAAAATTTCCATAGTATTATGCTGGTATGAAAAATTTATTAATAAGATTATTTGCGATTTTTGTGTTACTAACCGGTACGTGTTTTGCCTGGGGATTAAAAGCTGACGAAGAAGCTGTTCCGGAAGGGCCTACACAGGTTGCGGCCGAACATATTTTAGTTAAAACTGCTGCTGAAGCCATGGAAATTAAAAAAGAAATTGATAACGGCGGAAGTTTTGAATACTATGCAATGAAATATTCAATGTGTCCTTCTGCAAAAAACGGCGGATATCTCGGGTATTTTGAACACGGTCAGATGGTTCCGGAGTTTGAAAAGAAAGCTTTTTCAATGGAAGTCGGTGAGGTTTCTTCTCCTGTCAGGACTCAGTTCGGATGGCATTTGATTAAAGTTATTGATAAAAAATAAGCTTTATGAAGATAATATTTCTATAATTTCTTTTTTACTTAATGCCGGATTAATTTCTCTGATTGATGTGATTGAATTTGTGTCAACATTTTCATGGAAAATTTTTTCAAGCAGGTTTCTGTCGTAATCGTATAAAATGGAGCCGTGCTGCAGGATATAGCCGTTTTTTCTGCATTGCGCGGAACCTATGAGTTTTTTGCCTTCGTAACATAAGTCTGCGCCGGTTGAGATAAGCATACAGTAATCGAATTTTGTACTTAATTTCTTGTTTCCTCCAAAGTCAAGTTCTATCCCGATTTTTTTAAACTTATCTATTAAAATCCGTGAAATTTCTATATAAGATTTTGTGACATTTTCCCCGTGTTTGAGATAATTTACCGGGCAGATAAAACTGTATGTGATTTCATTATCGTGGAGCAAAGCCCGTCCGCCGGTAAGGCGTCTTACCAAATCTATACCGGTATCTTTTAGAAACTGTTTGTCTATAAAGCTGTCATCCTGGTTGCGTCCGAGAGAAATGCAGGCAGGCGACCAGCCGTAAAGCCTGAATATCGGATAGTTCAGATTGTTTTCAATTGCATAATCGAGCAAATCCGAATCAATTTGCATATTTTCCTGTCCGGTTTTTACCTCATAGGGTATAAATTTTATCATTGTTAGTTATCTTCTTTTTCTTCCCGTTTTTTTAGATTTTCTTCAAACTGCTTAAAAACATCACTTCCTACAAACTGTTCCAGCGAAGCACGTTTAGAATAAAAAGTTGTGCGTGCTTTGTTTTGATCATCCAGTGCTGTTCTATAGTATGCATCTGTAATCAGGATAAGTTCACGGGAAAGATTTTGCGCGGCATCATAATATTTTTTACGCTGTTCGGCAATTTTTGTAAGCCTGTCAAGCATTTTTTTAGATGTCATATAGTCGTTATAGAGATTTACTGTTTGCTGCTGGAGATCTTCGATTTTGCGGATAAGAATAATCATGTCGGCATCGGTTACTTTTGTGTACTTATAATTAAGCGCCTTGGTATCCTGCGACATAATGCCAAAAATGTTACTTCCGAGCATAGAGCCTGCTGCAACAACCGGGTTTCCGACACCTGCTCCGACAAGCGTTGACATACTTGCAATTGTCATAAGAACTTTTTTAATTGATTTGTCATTCGGTTTGTCTTCTTCCGGGTTTGAAAGTTTATAGAGGGCAAAACTTATGGTGTCGCTTTTTGCGGCCGCTCCCTGCCAGAGAAGAGTCAAATCTTCATACATATCAGCTTCTTCATATTCAAGTTCTTTGGCAATTTCTTTTGACATCCTTTTTATGCTCAAATCAGCATATGTTAAGTCATTTGTATCAATTTCATCCAAATCAGCCTTAACAGCTTCCTGTTCAATGTGCTGTTTTACTTCAACATATTTCTTTTCGGGAGTGTCCGTAAGTCCGACTCTGAATGCAGGATCTTTTATATTTGCATCGTTTAAATCTTCCAGCGTAACGTCTGCAGCAAAAGCCGGCAGAGAAAGTGTGCATATTAAAGCCAATGATATGAGTTTTTTTATCATTTAGATGCCTCCTTTCCCTTGTATAATGTTGTGTTCGGGTTATATTGATACATATTTAAGCTGTCAACAACCTTTTTGCCGGCAAGCCGTTGAAGTTCCAGACGGTATTTCTTAGCCTGCTGAAGATAGTATTCTTCTTCCATCTGCATATTGTCGTATAGCGAAGATGAAATTGTGATTTCCAGTAAATCATCTTCGTCCATGGCTTTTGAATAGTTTTTGTTGTAAAGCAGAAGTCTTGAACGTGTTTCTTTTAACTGCGTGAGAGAACTCTTGTAATTATAATATGCGTTAATAATTCTGTCCTGCAGGTTTTCAATTAAACCGGCAAGTTCAATCATTTCCGTATCTGTCAGCGGCACTTCTGTCGGAACATTTTTCTTATTGATTAAATTCTGTGCCAGGCGCCCTGCTGCAAAAGCTGATGTCTGCATTAGATAATCGCCCCCCATCATCATCGGAGCAAAAGAAGCCCCTGCTACAAGTGCCGATAGGGTTTTTGACATCAAGGAAGCATGTATACGTCTTTGGCTTTCAGGGGTTGCAAGTTTTTTTAAGGCAAAGCCTATAACCTGGTTATTATCAACAGTTCCTTTCCAGAGAGCTTCTATATCCTCCAGATCTTTTTCTTTTTGTTTGCTGATAATTTCCTGCATGACAGAATCGTCATTTATCACAAGTGAAGTTTTCAGGTTAACCTCATTTTTCGGAATTTCAATATGTTCAGGCTTTACGCCGTCAAGCGTGATTTCTTCCGCGATAACCTGATTACATATCCCGCATATTATAACCAACAAAACTAATATTTTTTTCATAACAAAGTTATAGCATAAGCAAAATAATAAATCCAACGATTGATATGCTTATAAATCTTAAGATTGTTCTTTACAGCCTGATAAAAAAGTAAAATAAAAATGTGGAAAAGAGGTTCCCTTGAATACAATATCAGATAAAAAGGACAAACGGTCGAAAATTGATTTAGCAGCGAGTTTTTTGTCACGTGCAGATGGTTTACGTGAAAAAAATCTCTATAAGGAAGCTGCTGCAATATATCTTAATGCGATTTTATTAAACAGGAAAGATGTTAATTCATATTACGGTCTGGGGCTTTGTTATAAATATCTTAAGAATTATCCGAAAGCAATTAAAAATCTTGAATATGCAGCAGACTTGAAACCTGATTTTTATGAGGCATATTATGAACTTGGAATATGCCATTTGCTTGAAGGAATACCTTGCGGTGCAATTAAAAATTTTGTGCAGGCAATTCAGATAAATCCGGAAAATCCGAATGCTATTTTGCAGCTCGGGGTTTCTCATGAATTGTGTGACGAGGCTGATATGGCTTTAATGATTTATCAAAAGCTGATTGAAAATTCTCCTAATTTTATAAAGGCATATGAGCATAAATCAACTCTTCTTATGAAGATGGATAGATTTGATGAGGCTTGCGGAGTTTTGGTAAAACTTATCAAAATTCAGCCCGATTATGCGCCGGCATATCTCGGTATTGCAACATGTCTTGATAAATCCGGAAAACAACCTGAAGCTCAAAGATATTACCGTAAATTTTTGCAGAAAAAACCGCTTGATGTTCAGGCTCAGTTTGCAAAATCCAGGCTTGAAAAATTAAAGTCGGTTAAAAGACGAAACAACTATTTAAGTCTTGTATAAAGATTTGATATTTGCAAAAGAAAAAGCCTCTTATTTTTAAGAGGCATAATTATCTTCTACACTAACCTAACCATCTGAGAATTTACGTAACTCTTTATTGAGGAATCACTACTATTAATATATTTAACCTGATTTTCTTCATTTCTTTTCTCCTTTTATTGCGCCTCTGCCGGGGCTTCCTGCTGTTGTACAGGTTCTTCTTCTATATTAGACAATATTGCGTGAATACTGTTGAATGCGTTGTAGATTTTTTCATAACTCCAGAATGTACAGTTCATTTCACCTTTGATTATACTTACATAAGGCATAATGTCTTTTTGCAGTCCTTTTTCTTTAGCGGCTTCTTCCAGACATTTCAGAAGGTGATTTGTAAGTTTTTTCTTTATACCTGATGTATTAAACTGGAATTCTCCAAACAGAGTTTCCAATAAACAACTGTCCCCGGTGTATGAATTATAATCGCCTTGAGCCCAGGCATCAAGTACTGCTATTACGTTGTCTGCAGTGATTTTTTTAAGTACTGTATCTTTAATCTTTTTCTCGTTATCGGTTTCTCCAAGTCCGAAGTCGCTTCCGTTTGCAGCTGTGTATATGTCAGAACAAATACTTACAGCTTCTTCATTTGCTTTTTCTGCTGCTTTTTGAGCTGCTGCGGCAATTCTTTTTTCAACTTCTGCAATTAAATCGACAAGTTCTTGCAGTACTCTTGGTTGATCTTCAGGTTTTGCTTTTGTAAATTCTTTTGCTTTATCAAGAACAGCTTTTTTGTCTTCAGCGGTAATATGTTTGTTTTTAAGCAATGTTTCATTGATATAAGGTCTTATAGTTTCGTTGTATTGTTTTTTTGCTTCTTCGGCGTTAGCAGCAACAGCTTCCGGTGAAGTTGCAGGATCATCAGGATCGGCAGGTAAGTTTGGATCCTCCGTATCTGTAGGGCTTACCGGATTATTTGGATCTGCCGTATCTGTCGGATCTGTCTGGTCAGCCGGATCCGTAGTTTCTTCAGGATTTTCCTGCTGTTGTTGTGCCGCTATTTTTTCTGCAATTTTTGTTGCAGTATCTTTTAATGTCACAAGTTCGCCTGCCATTGCTTCAACTTCTGCTCTGGCTGTCTGGACATCTTTATTCGCGGAAGTTTTTGCGTAATCTTCCATTTTTTTCTTTAATGCTTCTGTTTGTTGTTTAACTTTTTCAAGCTCAGCTTTTTCAGCAGCAGGAAGTCCTTCTGTTTTCAAAAGCTGGGTCAGTTCGCCTAAGAATGAATTAATCTTTTGGAGTGTTCCGCTGTAGCTTATTTGTAAAAGCTGTTTTTCAGCTTTCATAGCACCACGTTCCCAATCTTGTTTTAACTGCATCTGCATTGTTACAGGATCAGGCATTCCGCTTGATACCAATGTTGAATCCAATCCCGGACAGTAAGTCGGGTCATAGTTCATACGCTGAAAAGACATAACAGTACTAAGAGGCAATGTCGGATCATAAGTGTTTAATTGAATATTTCCGCCCCAGTTTGATACCCAGCCGTATGGCCCCAGATTTGCGTGCGCCATAGAGGCTGCTCTTTCAGCTGCATATCTTTGAGAAATATTTCCGGGAACACCTGGAGTGATATTTCCATAATAATTGAAGTATGGAACTGCAAACCTCATAAAAGGTAATATTGGATTGAATAAAAGCCAACCAGTCATCGTTTACTCCTTTATTTCCCCGGTATTTTTTAATCCCCGTACTTATATAAAGATTTTTTAGTTTGCGAAATTGCATGATTTGTTTTAATCAGCTTAATATTTGTTTACAATCTGGTTGATGTATGATATTATCAGCATATGGATTACCACAGTTTTATTGAAAAAGAAAAAGAATATTATAATCAGGATTTTTCGGCAGTTGATTCATTGTTGAAACGTATTCGTAATGCTTTAATCCATGGGGTTACAGTCAAACTCACAAATCTTGATTTTACAGGGATATGGGATTTTAATCCGCGTATATCTTTTGCATATGTAACTCTTTTTCAGGAAGGTTTGCAGCCGCTTCGCTACGGAAGTAAAAAAGAAGATATAGCTTCAACAATTAACCGAAATTTGGCTAAAATCCGTGAAAATAAGCGCTTCCCCGGGTTTGATATTAAAAATCCGGATAAGTGCCGTATTATGCTGGAATTTGTTATTGACAAAAAAATGACAGATTTAAACCATTTGCAAAGTGAAAAATTTGATAATGACAGGTTTGAAATTGGTATAAACGGTTTGGAAGCAAAAAATGTCTTTACCGGAACAAATGCGTTTTATATGCCGACAGATGCAATTGTAAACAGTCATTTATCGTTAAATCAGGCGCTTGCAACTTTAACGAAAAGAACAGAACTCGGGAAAAAACCGGCAAAAACACAGGCTGAAAGAATAAATATGCTTCGAAACTCTGATGAGTATGAGATTTATCTTTTTCGGACACGCGCATTTGTAACCTGTCATAACAAATGTGTGCCGATTTACCGCGGGAATATTTTGTATCCTGAATTTGATTATAATATTTTGCTTGCCCAGTTTATAAAGACTTCTGACTGGCTTGTAGAAAATATGTATGATGACGGGAGATTTTTATATTATTATGACTGTGCCGAAGATAATTTCAAAGATCACGAGCACCCTGACCGCAAGCCGGGGAATCTTTATTACAATGATTTAAGGCACTGCGGCGGTGCAATTACTCTTATAAGAGCTTATATTCAAACACATAATAAAAAGTATATTAATGCTGCCAAAAAAGCTGTTGATTTTACGGTGTCCATATCAAAAGAGCATGACTACAACGGTGAAAAAGCGTATTTTGCTTATTACAATAAAAAGGGTAAGCTTGGCGGAACAGGGCTTGCCTTGATTATGACAATGCTGTACCGGATTGCCACCGGTGATAAGTCGTATGATGAATATATAAAAGGTTATACAAGGCATATTTTGAGCAGAATGTGCGAAAGCGGTGAGTTAATGGGATATTACATTCATCCCGGGTATCATAACGGTGAGCCGCTTGTTGATATGACTGATGAAGAAAGAAAAGAAACCTTTTCGTTCTATTACCCGGGAGAAGCGCTTCTCGGGCTTGGACTTTTTATGAATAATTTTAAAGACGATATGAATTTAAATAAAGAAGTCCGCCAAAAATCAAAAACTGCACTGGATTGGATTATAAATGAGCGTCCGAAACTTTATGCGGAATTGTTCACAGCGTTGCCTTCCGATGCGTGGTTAATGCAGGCAATTGAGGAATTTGCGCATGATGAAGAGTTCCGGAAAGAACATTATCTAAATTTTGTATATACTGATGCTCAAACAATGATGTGTCATATGTATAGAAAAGAT
>CALUUU010000029.1 GCA_944324035.1 Candidatus Gastranaerophilales bacterium | reverse complement strand
TAAAGCAATACATTTAATAAATTAGTTTTTATAAGGCGGGTTTAATCTGCTCACACGTCCAAGCCCGAACCCTTCCCGTAAAACTTCATAACCGCCGTAAATGAGAAGCCCCAATGCTGATGTGCGCGGGATTGCCTTACCTTTGCCAAATAAAGCCAGAGCACCTAATGTAACCGGGATAAAATGATCAGTAATCATTGATGCAAATCCTTTTAAGTATCCGGTTACGGCATTAACCGGAGCAAAAAAGTTATGATCTATCTGAAATTTAAATATTTTCTTTTTAATTCCGCTCATAACAGTGCTTGGCTGTTCCTGGTACATTGTGTTTTGAAAAGCATCACAGGCCATATCTGCTTCTTTTTCCTGAACAAACTGGTCTGATTGAATTTTTGCAAGCACATGTGCATCATACACAGAAGCACCTATTGCCGCCACACCTGCTGCTTTTACTAACCCTGTTATTGCTGTTGATTTTATTGCGGATACTACACTCATAACCTATTCTACCTTATTTTTTATCTTGCGGTTTTTCTTCTTTTTTATCACCTTTCGGAGGGGTTGTTACTTCAACTTCTTTTTCTGCTGTCTGCCCTGCCATTTTCAGCAATGCGCTTGTTGCCTGGAGGGAATCTTGCCCGAATCCTTCTTTTGATGACTGCATTTTTTTCAAAACATTAACGGTATAATCATCTCCGGAAACCGTTCTGGAATCAATAAGGCTTAATGCGATTGCTCTGATTGTTGATGATGGGTCTTGGAGCATCTTATTTACCAATGCCGTAAGAGCCGGATCGTCTTTTCTTGAAGGATCTTCTGTTAACCTGTTAACAACTTCTTTGGCGCCCATAAGACGAACTTCCGTATCCTGGCTGTTTAAATAATTTTCCAGAGTTTTTATATAATCATCTGTCAATTCAACAACCGTTCTTTTTTCGGTTTTTTTGTTATTGTCAGTGTTTTCAGTTTTTTGATTACTTTCTGAATCGGCTGCAGGAGTTGTATCAGCAGAATTACTTGTATTATCTGCCTGTTTTGCACCTTCTGCGTTGTTTGTATTTACTGCTGCACTCTCCCCGTCCGGTTTATTCTGAGCCTCCGGAGAAGTCTGTCCTGCTTGTGTTGCTTGAGAAGTTTGTTCTGTCTGTTCTGCTGTTTTAGCTTCCTGAGCAGGATTTGTTCCATCAGGATTTACATTTGTCGGATAGTATGCTCCGTTTTGGTCATAATATCCGTTTTGTGCCGGTTTATTTTGACCGCCAGGCTGTCCGTAAGGATTTTGCGGTACAAATGTTCCTTGCGGATACTGTCCTGTAGTATAGTAGCTTGAAGGATAACAGCCACCGTTTACACCCGGCCCGTATGCCGAAGTCGTTTGATTAGGATATACATATCCGTTTGGAGAACCAACCATAGGGTTAAAAATCTGGATATTTACACCTGCATAATTCGGATTTGCCGTGGAAACCGGAGGCGGTGCCGTAACATACGGTGAAGACTGTTGCGGAACTTGAACCTGCTGCTGCATATTTGCTGCCGGTATTTGACTATGTGATATCGAATTCTGCATGATAATAATAACCTTTTAACTACCTAAATTAATAAAGTATAAAAAATCCAAATAATTGCGTTTAACCGGGAAATTTTAAGAAATATTAACTATTTTTGTCTTAAAATACAAATTGCCTATAATAAAAATATGGGAAGTTACGAAGAAAATTATTTAAAAAAGCGTCCTCAAAGTCTTTGTAAAATGTGCGGTAAATGCTGCCGCGTAGTTACAAACACAAAGTATACTTATCAGGAAATCAGACGACTTGCCCGTGAAGGAAATGATTTTGCAAAAGATTTTTTAAAAATATTTGAACCTTATCCGTCAATAGAAGCTGCAAGAGCGGTTGATGCAGGGATTGTTGACAATATAATTGAGCATCTGAAAATGGATAATAAATATGAAGAAGACAAAATAACTTTTTATAAATGTAAATATCTTCTTGATAATAATATGTGCTCAATTTATGAAGAACGTCCGACTCTTTGTATACACTGTCCTTCAAGCGGCTGGGTTGTTGTGCCTCCCGGATGCGGTTTTGAAGGCTGGCTGTTTTTACAAAGAGAAGAAGATAAACAAAAAGTCCGCCGCGCCAAAGAAGAATATCTTGAACTTCAATTATTAAAAAAGAAAACAAAATCCCCTGAAATTTTGGCTAAGATAGAATCTGTTGAGAAAAAAATTCAGCATACTATTGATATATTTAAGCCTTACGGCTCTGCAGACTGGTAATTTTTACACTGACTTGTCTGTCATGGTGTAGTTTAACCTGATATACTAAAAACGCCCAAAATGACAAAAGGTGCCATTCTGAGGGCTATAGCCGGAAGTATCTCATATTAATTAATTTCTCTGTAGATATAACTCCCCATCCCAGCCTTCCCCAAGCAGGGGAAGGAGTAAATGTGCTGCGTTGTCTTTAGGCGCGCTGACGTCATTGCGAAACGCGCAGCGTTGAAGCAATCCGGGATACAAACCCCCAAACTAACGTTTAAACCACAATATAAATCCAAATAAAAAAGGCGACTTAAATAAATCGCCTAAATAACCAGATTTTACACTATATAAGTGTTCAGAAAGGAAGTTTGTTTTTTGTCCTAATCTCCTAAATTAATCTGGGAGAATTGGACAATTTTATTTTTGCCGCGTTTTTTCGCGTTATAGAGTGCATGTTCTGCATATCTGATAATTGTATTAACATCTTCGTCGACATTTTCAAGACAAGGATATGTAGATATTCCGCCGGAAATTGTAATCGGATGTCTTTCTTCTTCTCCGGCAGGAATAAATTCCATTCTTTCGATATCACGTCTGAAACGTTCTGCAAACAGGTATGCGTTTTCTTCAGAAGTATTCGGCAGAATTAAAAGGAATTCTTCATCTCCATAGCGTGTCAGAATATCTTCTTTACGGATAAGCTGTTTTAACTTATCTGCAATAGAACGAAGCAGAACATCACCCCAGTCATAGCCGTAAATATCATTTACAACTTTAAAGAAATCTAAGTCAAAAAGCAGGCATGAAAGTTTTGTTCCGTAACGTTTTGCGCGCGACATTTCCTGCTCAAGACGTTCATGCAAATACTTTCTGTTGTGAAGCCCTGTAAGTTCATCTGTAGTAGAAACCTGAGCCAATTTATCTCTTAATTCCTTGATTTTCAAAAGAGATTTTGCACGGATAACAAGTTCATCTTTATCAACCGGAGTTTTAATCAAATCATAAGTAACCGCACGAACAGTAGTTCCTTTAAAAGGTTCGCCTATAAATAATACAGGAGATTTAAATTTTGTTATCATCAAAATATCTTTTATATTCGGTACATCTTCTATAACAATCAGGCCCGGATTCAGCATTTCGTAATCTTTGAGGTTTCCTGCATCTTCTATACGTACATTTGTATCATCAATCGTAGCTAATATGTCGGCTAAATCTGAATTCTTTTTAGTAGTATAAACAATTATATTCTTCATTATTATCCCTTTAAAAACTCTTCTTCTTTTCCTGAATATTAGCACAACTGTTTATTGCTTGCAATTTGTTACAAATTGTTAATATATAATACCCAAAATTTAAAGTTTTCATAAAAACACACCGTAAAGAAAAATATCAGACGAAAGAAATGAAAGGACGGATGAATACTTATGGGAATGGCTGCATCACAGGCTAGACTGTTAAGCATTACTGCAAGATTGACTGACAATGAAAATTCCGGTCAAAGTCTTTCTTATTCAAAAATCCGTCTTGCGGATCAGACAGAAGAAGTCAATAATGACTACCTTGAAGCTTTAAAAGCTACAAAATTGACTGTTCTTACCGGATTTAACGGTTCTGAAGAAGTTTATACAGATATTTCATACGGGCTTATGACAGGCTACAACACAGTAGCAACCGGCACCCAATATATAGTTACCGATAAAAAAGGAAAAATTCTTGTAACTGATAAACAGGCAAAGGCATTTGAAGAAGGAAACGGAGATTTTAACAGATTTCTTGCAGCACTTGGATATTCTCAAACCGACATTACAATTAAGAATAACAGTACAACTGCAACAGATCAGGATAAAGCAAAAGCATACCAGCAGATTCACGAAGCTTGGGATCAGTATTTGACTTCTGTCGGGCTTCATATTGGTGAAGATGAGGAACACGGTTTGGACTTTGGTTATACATCATTTAGTACAACCCCGTTTGACGGTTATCCTACCTACACTGTAACAGATTTGACTACCGGTGAAAAGACTACAAAAGCTCTTAACTACGAAGGTACAACACAAGAACAGAGAGAATTGTATGATTATGCCGCCGCGTTAACAGAAGCTTACTATGGAACTTCAAATTCCGGCAATGCATTAAAAACCGCAGATAATCAGGACAATGCCGGTTATATAAATTATTTGAAAAACATTTTCCAAAAAATGGCCTCAGCAGGCTACTATACTGAAGATGATGAACAGAAAACAATTAAAGACAATTCTTGGTTTGAAGAGGGCTTACGCAACGGCGACTTGCAGCTTGAATACTACTCTGCAGTAGACCAAAAATTTGTTTCAACATCTATTGATTCAGATTCTTCTATCCAGGAAGTGACAGACGAACGTGAAATTGCTCTGATTGAACAGGAATATCAGATGAAACTGGATGATTTAGAGCAAAAAGATAACAAGTTTGACCTTGAATTGAGAAAGCTTGATACAGAACATAGTGCTCTTCAAACAGAGTACGATTCTATTAAAAACGTTATTGATAAAAACGTTGAAAGTTCTTTTAAGACATTCTCATAAAAAATTTACATTGATTCCTTTTCCTTTTATTTCCTTATTTACACAAAATTTCGTAATTTTTCCCCTACCGCTTTCTATACAAAGCGGTTTTTCTTTTGTGTTAAAATGAGATAGTTAAAACAAGGAGAGAAATTATGAAAGCTGTGGTATTTGATGACGGATTAAAGTTAGATAATAATTATAAAAAACCGGTTCCTCAAAAAGGAGAAGCTCTTGTAAGAGTTACTCTGGCAGGAATTTGTAATACAGACTACGAAATAACAAAAGGCTATATGGGCTACAAAGGAATTCTCGGTCATGAGGCTGTCGGTGTTGTTGAAGAAGTTAACGATGAGGACAAATCTCTTTTGGGTAAAAGAGTTGTCGCTGAAATCAGCTACGGCTGCAAAAAACCAGACTGTCCTTATTGTGCGGAAAAACTCTATCGCCATTGCCCGGACAGGCATACGCTCGGTATTTGGAGAAAAGACGGCTGTTTTGCTGAATATTTTACTATGCCGCTGGAAGTTTTGTTTGAGGTTCCGGAGAATGTGACTGATGAACAGGCTGTTTTTGTAGAGCCTCTTGCCGCTGCTTGCGAAATAACAGAACAGCTTCATATCAAACCTTTTGAAAAGGTTGTTGTATTAGGTGACGGAAAACTGGGGCTTATTACGGCGTTAACACTGAATGCCCAAAATATTGACGTAATGCTTGTCGGAAAACATCAAAATAAACTTGACATTGCAAAAGCACAAGGGGTTGAAACCTGCCTTTTAAATGATTTGAAAATCGAGAAAAAATATTATGTTGTAGTTGAGGCAACAGGTTCTATTTCCGGGTTTGAAACGGCTCTGGCATTAACAAAACCACGCGGAGTGCTTGTTTTAAAAAGCACGGTAGCAGCTTCAAAAGAATTCAATCTTGCACCAATTGTTATTGACGAAATAACAGTTTTAGGCTCAAGATGCGGTCAATTCCCGGCAGCATTAAGACTCTTAAAATCAGAAAAAATAGATTTTTCACCGCTGATTTCTGCAGTATATGACGCTGATGATGCAATTGAGGCTTTTGAAAAAAATAAAGAAAAAGAAACATTGAAGGTTCTTTTGAAATTTTAAAAACTCTTAACACACATGTTGCAAAAAGATATTTTTTGTCTAAAATAAAATTACTCACATCCTCGAGTATGGCACAGTCATTAAGTGCCGCAAATATGAAAGGTAAAATAAAATGGCAAATATTAAATCTGCTAAAAAAAGAGTACTTATAGCTGAAAGAAACAGACTCAGAAATGTTGCTGTTAAATCTTCTATCAAAACAGCTTTGAAAAAAGTATTGGAACTTGCAAAAGGTGATGATAAAGAAGCTTTAAATGCAGCTATTTCTAAAGCATACCAGTTATGCGATAAAGCTGTGAGCAAAGGTGTTTTACACAAAAACACAGCAGCAAGAAAAAAATCAAGACTTGTTCTTGCAGTTAACAAAATTCAAGCTGCAAAATAGTTTTGAGCCAAGAGTTAGCAACAGCTTTCGAGTTTCGGAAGCTGTTGTTTTTATATAAGAGAATCGTTTCAAGGAGTTGCGTTTTGTTCTGAACTTTCTTTGTGGTAATATCGTTTTAACTGATGCGGGGTAAGATATGAAAAAATTTGTTTTGTTAGGATTATTCATTTTAGGTCTGCCGGGCTTTGCTGCTTCAAGATATTTTACTGTTCAGCAGGGAATTCCAAGTTTCCATGGAATGACTCCTACTAATAATTTCGTCGCGCATTCAAGCTGTGATCCATATATGGTTAAAATTGACGGAACTAAATATTATTTAATGTTTGAAACTGGAGGCGGTTATACTTATAAAAATCTTTTGGGCTGTACCGGAACAAGAAAATATGATATGTTTACTCCGCTTCGGGATTTGGAGAAAGATAATGATACGGACAAACTTACCGCCGCAGAACTTAAAAATTCCGGAATAAGGCTTGTTGCAAGAAATTTTGACGGCACTCTCGCCGTGAATGATAAAACTAAAGATTACAATCTTGATAACGTCAGCTACATTGATATGACAAGATTAAGAATTACCCCTTCAGCCGTTGGATACGGCAGTTTTGACTTGTATATAAAAAAAGAGAGCGGAAGTTTAAAAAAGATTATAGGGAAAGTCCAAATGATGCCAATCCGCCGGGCAGAAAAAATGTACTAGCAGATTTTACCTTTTAACTGTCCGCACGCAGCGTCTATATCAGCGCCGCGCTCAAGCCTTACTGTAACTTTTTTGCCGGAATGCTCAAGCAGATATTTAAATTTCATTATTGCATTGTTCCCGGGTTTTTGATAATCATTATCTGCTGTCGGATTGTATGGGATAAGATTTATATTGCACTTTATATCGTGTAAATAGTGCGCAAGCTCTTTAGCTGCCTCGACTGTATCATTTAAATCTTTAATCAAAAGATATTCAATGGTAATCCGGCGGCCTGTTTTTTCTACATAATTTTTCAACGCTTTTTTTAAATCGGTCATATTATATTTGTTTTCTATTTGCATCAGCCGTTTTCTTATTTCATGATTTGGTGCATGCAGTGATATTGCAAGTGTTGATTGCATATCGAGTTCCGCAAGCTTATTTATTTGAGGTATTATTCCGCTTGTTGAAACGGTTAATCTTCTTGCGCCAATCTGAAAATCTTCGTTAAAGATTTCCATAGCCTTTAATACGTTATCAAGATTTAAAAGAGGCTCTCCCTGACCCATAAACACGACATTTGTAACTTTTAGTCCTGTATCTCTCTGAATTGTCAGAACCTGTTCAATTATTTCCTTATATGTAAGGTTTCTTATAAATCCGCGTTTGCCGGTTGCACAAAATGAACAATTAACCGCGCATCCGACCTGGGAGCTTACGCAGGCAGTGAGGTTTGCACGATTATCAAATCTCATAAGTACTGTTTCAACGCATTCGCCATCCGGATATTCCAGAAGATATTTTATTGTTCCGTCAGAACTTACCTGTTTTGCTTTAATTTTTGTATCAGAAACGCAGGCGACTTTTTTTAGTTCTTCTCTGAATTTAACTGATAAATCGGTCATTTCGTCAATTGATGAAACAGATTTCAGATAAATCCAATTGTGAATTTGTCTGGCTCTGAATTTGGAAGCTTTTAGCTCATCTGTAATTTGTTCAATTTCCTGCTGTGTCAGCCCTGATAGTATTTCCATATCTAAATTATTGCATGCTGAAATTCATTCTACAATAATAAATTTATATAAAACGGTATAAAACAAAAAAATATAAATATAAAAAGAGTAAAAAAAATGCCAAGACAATAAATAAAAATGACATCCTGAAAAATTAGAAAAACAAACGAATGTGTAGTTTTTCAATCTGTTCAGGATCTTACCATTGTTGCGATTTCCTGGATTGCTTCAACGCTTCGCGTTTCGCAATGACGCCTTTTTTCAATCTTTAGACTAAAGCCCTCAGAATAACATTAATGCTGCTAAGACAACGCAGCGCATTAACTCCTTCCCCTACTTGGGGAAGGCTGGGATGGGGAGTTATATTTTTGTGAAAAAGTAGTCAAACGAGTTCGGGATGTCAGTAAAAGTTATTCTGAGGCTGCAAGCCGAAGAATCTGTTTGTACATGAGATACTTCGGGCTAAAGCCCTCAGTATGACAAAATGCGTCATTGTTGTACACGTTAAGCAATGACGGGTTGGTGAAATGCCACAGTGGGAGGATATGTAAGCTCTATTGTCATTCTGAATTTATTTTATACTTTGATAAAATTTATAAATTAATTCCAGCGTCTGTTCATTTGTTTCAATTGCGTCTATTATTTCTTTCTGCATATCTTCTTTTGATTTTAAGTGCTCAAACATGTACAATTCGTATGGGTATACCCCTAATGCTTCTGATATTTTCTCAAGTGTATCCATCGAAGGGGCAAATCTGCCTGTTTCTATGTAACTTATATTTGGTGTTCCTATTCCTACTAATTCTGCAAGTTTTTCCTGAGTAAGCTTATTCTTTTTTCTTATCTCTCGAATTCTTGCTCCAAGTAATTGTTTTATGTTCCGCATAAATCCTCTTATTAATTAATTATCATTGAATTTATGCGAAATTATAATATTATGTTATAGTAATAATACTAATATATTATACTATATTATAGTATATTATTAATTGGCAGTTTATAAATTTTACAGAGGTGTAAATGAAGAATTTTTTAAAACAAATAGTCTGCGGCAATAAAAAAATTGTTAATATTGTATATATTACCGATGAAGGTTTTGTTGTACCCACAACAGTTTCAATAACATCATTAAAGGCAAATAAGGATAAGGATGTAATATATAAAGTTTTTGTAATTAGCCGGAATTTATCTGCAGAATCCAAAAAGAAGATAAAAATGCTTGAATCTACATCGTTTATTATAAGTTTTCGTGAAGCGTCTGATTTTTCTGAATATGAAGAGGCTTTAAATATTGAGCGGCATGTACCCAGAACTGCTGTTTTAAAATTTTTTATCCCGGAAATTTTGAATGAGCTGGATAAGGTTCTTTACCTGGACGGGGATATAATAGTTCAAAAAGATTTGTTTGAATTTTTTAGTACTGATATTACCGACAATTTTGCCGGAGTAGTAAAAGATATTGAAAACAAAGAATGGAAGCATAGCGTTTGGCTGGAATTTCCATATGAACATATGTTTAATTCAGGAATGATGCTGATGAATTTGAAAAAGATGCGTGAGAATAATATATCAGAAAAACTTATTGATTACAGGATTAACGGAAAAAATTTCTTTATGGATCAAGATGCTTTAAATATGGTCATCGGAAAAAATGTTAAATTTGTAGATTTTAAATATAATATGCTGAATTTGTTTATCGAGCACTTCAGTAAAGAAAAACTTGAAGAATATTATGGTGTGCCATTTGAAAATTCCAGAATTGAAAATTATAAAAATGCAGTTATTCTGCATATTGCAGGCTCTGACAAACCCTGGCTTTTTAATCTTGAATACCTGACAGATTTGTACAGGCATTACTATATGCTTTCCCCATATAAGTTTGAGTATCATCCTGTCTTAAACCCTGTCGGGCGGGTAAAAAAAGCTTTGAGCCCTTTACAGAGAATCTTTTCTGTAACTAATGATTATGAGCACAAACTTGTTTGCTTATTCGGAATAAAAATGCATTTTAGAAGAAATTACTTATAATACGGAATTAATTTTCGCGCAGTAAAAATCTATAATTTCAACCATTGAATGCAGCATAAGTGCTATTGGTTCAACTTCTTCCTTCCATTTTTTATATCCGCAGCTATCAGGCAGAATGCTTAAAGGGTTGTCAGGGAAATCCCGGCAGATTTGAGGCCGGTTTTCATAGTCGGAACATCTTTTATCTTCTGTTAATTTCGGGCAGTGATAAAAATATACATCGTATTCTTTGTTTTTTTCAAGAAGTTCAATGTATTCAGGATAAACTTCTCTTGCTTCTTCTTTTGAATTATATGGGATAAATACGCTCAAAAACTGCTGCGCAAAATTATCGCCGTTTTGAGCTTTTTCTTTTAATTCCTCAGGAGAAAATTCGCTACAGGCAAGATTACAGCAGGTTGCGCATCCTGTGCAGTTAAATTGTGCCCTATAAGCAAGAATTTCATTTAATTTTCTGTATATTTCTTTAGAAATATCATTTTGAAGTAAATCGAGAACCTTTTTCTGCCACAAAAAACCTTCTGAACCGCGTTCGTATTTGTCGAAAATTTCGCCTTTCAAACCTTGCGGACGAAGAGCTTCTACTTTGGCTTTTATTTCTTCCGCAGATTTTAGAAAAATTTCTCTGTATTCTTTGCGTAATGACTTGATAGTATTATTTAAATCGCTCATAAAGACATTTTACCATAAAATTACATAATCCATGTTATCGGTAGTTATAAACTCCTTCCCCTACTTGGGGAAGGAGCCTTATTTTTGGTTCCCTCCCCTACTCGGGGAGGGTTAGGGTGGGGAGTGATTCATTACGCAAAATTATTGCACCCCATCCCACCTTTCCAAAGCAGGTGAATGAGTTAATGCGCTGCGTTATAATGGCGTGCCTGAGGCACCATGGGGTATACAATGATAATTTACAGCCTTTGAATTATTAACTTTTGTAACAGAAATAAGAAGTTGTGAAATTGGGTTATAAAAAAAAACTTTATATATTCAAGAAGAGTATAATTTAAGGAGAGAGCATTATGACATTCCTAGCAATTGACGCACAAAAAAGTTTATTCACACTGCAAAAAAGCCAGGTTGAGTTTGAGCAGATGTTAATCTTAAACCAGGTAAACTGGTGTACAAAACAAATGAATACAATAACACAAACATACAATGAGATGGAAGACGCGGGACAAGATCCTGGCGATCCGGAAGACGATCCGTATTTCATTCAACTACAGCAGATGGAAGAGCAGCTGCAGACACGAAAATCAAATTTGGATTCACAAATCACACTTCTAAACGAAGAGATTAACTCTTGTAAGACAATGACCAACAACAATATCAAACAGGCTTGCGGCTTGAACCTGCTCGGCAGTTAATAAGAGCTAAAAGTATAACAAAAACAAAAAAGAAGTTTGTAGTGATGTGCCCGGTATATTTATACCAAAGCATGGCTATGAACTTCTTTTGTTTTGTTCTTTATATAATTTAACAGTATTAACCATCAAAGAAGCAATAGTCATAGGCCCGACCCCCCCGGGAACAGGCGTTATATATGAAGCTTTCTTTGAAACGGTTTCAAAATTAACATCACCGCGGACTTTACCGTTACAATCACGAAAAATCCCCACATCTATAACTACACAATCATCTTTCATCATATCATCTTCTATTAATACTTCCCCTACTGCAGAAATTAAAACATCTGCAGTTTTTGTTATATCAGAAAGATTTTTCGTATGACTGTGGCAGACAGTTACGGTTGCATTTCTATTTAAGGCAAGCTGAGCCGCCGGTTTCCCCACAAGATTTGAACGGCCTATCACGACAACATGTTTACCTTCAAGATTTATCTTGTATTCATCAAGCAAATATAATATTCCCTGCGGAGTACACGGATAAACATAAGGTTCCAAACCTGTATAAAGTTTCCCGCAATTTTCTATCGTAAAACAATCCACATCTTTTAGCGGTGAAATCGCATCTATAACCTTTTGTTTATCTATATGCCGCGGCAGAGGCAGCTGCACAAGTATTGCGTTAACTTCATCATCAGAATTCAAATCTTTAATCTTTTTTAAGAGAACTTCTTCTTCTATATTTGCAGGATATTCGATTACAATTGATTTAATCCCGATATTTTCCGCTGTTTTTTTCTTATTGTTAACATAAATTCTGCTTGCAGGGTCATCGCCAACCAAAATTACAGCCAAAACAGGCTTTTTCGTAAAAGCTTCGATCTCCGATTTTAAGTTTGAGAGAATTTTATCTCTCAACCTTTTCCCATCCATAATTATTGCCATATTATTCACCGCCTTGTGGTAAATTCAATCTGAAATAAAACTGCTTAATTGCCTCCCGGACAACTTTAGAATCACGCGCTATTGAATTTTTCAACAATTCTTTATCAAACGGTATCACACCCAAAACATCCAAATCATATTTTTTGAGTAAATCGTACACTGCAGTCAAATCATTATTATCAACCTTATTGATAACAACTCCCAGTTGATTTCCTGCTGCGTATTTTGCGCTGAATTCTTCTATACGTTTTGCCAGATGCGCAGATTCCTCTATAGGATTTGCAACAATAATTGTCGTATCAATCTCCGTATCAACAAGCTGATTTAGATATTTTAAATCAAATTCACAGTCAAAAATTACAATATCATATCTGTCTATAAGTTTCTGCACAGCATCATTAATCTGCTTGGTAATAGGGCATCTGCAGTCTTTTGAGCCGACAAACCACGATACGATGAGATCGACATTATCGTCAATAGGAACAAGGATATCTTCCATAGCCCATTCTATAAATTCCTGCTTGGACATATTTTCAGGAATTCCGGTTTTATATTCGTGCTTACCGCTCCTGATACCATAAATAGTATTTCGAACATCAAGCCCGAAGCTGTGCCCTAATTCACTTGCAAGATCATTATCAAAAAGCAAAATAGATTTTTCAGGGAAATATTCCTGAAATATTCTCAAAAATGCCTTAGTTAATGTTGTTTTACCGCTTCCGCTTTTCCCGGTCACTGCAAGTTTAAATGTCATAATACCTCGTTCAATTATAAATTGCCTTTAAATTCTTAGATAAATCCGCCGTTAGTCTGAATGCTTTTTCCGCAAGTCCTGTAGTCAAGCTTCCCGCACCGCACGATGTTGATACTAAAGAATTATTTATAATAAGTTTCTCATCAATACCCTTTTTAGTCAAATAATTTACAGACTGCCTGAATTTTTTAACCATAAAATCCAAATCACATACTTCCAAAGCTTCCTTATCCAAAGTAGGCACCACACCCCAGACAATCTTACCGCCGCTTTTCAAAAATGGTTCAATATCATCAGAAAAAATACTCAAATTCTGCGCATACGAATACGCATCAAGATTAATCATATTAACCCCGCTTTTTAACGGAACTTTCCAGTCACACTTGCCGCAGCAATGGATTGCACTAAGGGCACCGGCAGACTGAATAACCGTTGAAATTTCTCTAAGCATATCACAAACGTCATTTTCCGAAATAGTAACATAAGCAGAAGTCCCAAGCTGGGATATCGAAGGCTCATCTATAAAAATAATCGGAATTATTCCGGGACACACTGCCTGCATTTTTTTTACCTGCCAGAGAGCTTTCAGGGTGAGCGTTTTCAAAATAATTTCTTTTAATGTTTCATCGTAAACTGCGCATCTGCCGTCTTTATCCACAAGTGTTGTAGAAAGAGTAAAAGGGCCGACAATCTGTCCTTTAGCATACTCCGGCTTGGTTGTTTTTAAAATTTCCAGAAAACTTTCAAATGCACAAGACGCTTTCGGAGAAATCCCGTATTTATCAAGCAGTTCTATATTACCTTCCGAAACTATTGTTTCGTAATCAACAAAAAATTGTTCCAAATCTTCATAGAAATTTTCATATTCCGTATCCAAAAAAGATTTCTCATAAAAAAATGAAGGCATACCCTCCAAAAACTGGAGAATCATGTCTTCATTTTTACTAACTTTAACCATTTGAGGCCAAAAAGGAACATTTGAAAAAGTATCCTTTATTAACTTCATGGCTTCTTTAAGGTTTTCATGAGGCATTGAACCAATTGCTAAGCATTCTAATTTTAGATTACCCGAATTTGCCTCCATTAAACCCTCTTGATAAAATAAACTATGCTTCTTCTGTAGTTTCTTCTTCTTCAACAGATTCTTTTAAGATTTCAGAAGCTGTTACAGTAACTGCTAATTCGCATTTTACTTTAGAAGTAAGCTTAATAAGCATTTTGTATTCACCGACTTTATTAATCGGAGCATTCAAAGAAACATTCTTTCTGTCAACTTCAATACCAGCCTGAGAAAGCAATTCTTCTGCAAGTTTCTTTGTAGTAATTGTACCGAACAGTTTGCCAGATTCACCTGCTTTTGCACTCAATTTCAACTCTGCAAATTTTTCAATTTTTTCAGCCAATGCAAGAGCTTCCTGGTGAAGTTTTTCCTGTTTAGCCTTAATTCTTGCTATATTTTGTTCACGATTTTTGATAGCACCTTCTGTTGCTACTTCTGCAGCATTTTGAGGAAGAAGGTAATTTCTTGCGTAACCGTCTTTTACGTTAACCATATCACCGGCTTCGCCCAAATTTTGAACGTCTTTTTTTAATATAACCTGCATAATAAATTCTCCTTTTTCTATTTATATTTCTGTCGTAAAAAAATACTATAACAAAGAAAACCGTTTGTCGATAGTTTTTTGCCGAATGTTAAGCAGGGTTTATCGCAAACCTTTCAATTTAAGTCCATAATCCATCAATTTATTTATCAAACATAGCGGAAGATGGGAGGCCATTTCCCCTAACTTCGCATCTAATCCAACGACATAAGAAGGTTTTGGATTTTTTAAAGAATCAATCTTTTTAATCAAATCCACAACTTTTGAAACCGGAAGCCCGCACTGCTCATTTTTCAATGCATTTTTAGCCATAAAAATCATTTCATTTTTATAAGATTTATCATTTTCTATAGAATCTTTATTTATCTCAATGGACTTGCTCCAAAGCGGGGTTGCAATAACACCAGGCTTAACTGAAATTACTTTTATTTTATGATTTGATTCTATTTCAAGAGCATTAAATAATATATCCAGCGCCCTTTTTGAAGCACAATACGGAGCTATAAAAGGAAATATTCCAAAGCTTGCCATAGAACTTATGTTTATAACTTTACCCCCTTCTAACAACGGCATAAGCTTTTGAGTAAACCGCAAATGGGAAAATGTATTAACTTCAAACTGCTTTCTTAGTTTTGCCAATGCCATATTTTCCATAGGGCCGGCCATAACACACCCCGCAGCATTTATAAGCAAATCAATCTTCTCGGCCTGACGTTTTATAAAAACTGCGGCGCCGTCTATGATGGAAGTTTTTTCCATATCAATGAAAAACGGAATAACATTTGAAGATATTTTTTTTAAAGGAATTTCGTAATCAGGATTTCGATACCCGGCAAACACAATGCAATTCTCAGCAAAAGCCTCGGTAAGAGCCCTGCCTATTCCGGATGTTGAACCTGTTATTACAACAATTCTTTTTTTCATTATTCCACATAAGATCCAAACAATGGAAGATAAAGTGCCAATGCCAATGTCAATACAATACTACCGATTACTATCAACATCAAAGGCTCAATCATCTTAGTCATTGTATCTACGATACCATCAAGTTTTTTGTCGATATACTTTGTAGCCTGCTCAAGCATATCCCCCAAACGACCGGATTGCTCACCGGTTGCAATCATAAACAATATCATTTTTGGAACACTGTCTGTGGCTCTCAAAGCAACAGATAAATGCTGACCCTGCTGTACAAGCCCGGTTGCAGTTTCCACTTTTGTACGAAGGGTGTAATTTGTAATAGTCAAATTTGCAAGATACAAACATTCCACAATCGGAACACCTGCATCATAAGCAACCTGCATTACGGCAATGAAGTTTGCAAAATTTGAAAACTGAACCAAATCTCTTAATAAAGGTATTTCAAGAGATATTTTATCAATCCGCTTACGGCTAGGCGGCCATTTAAACAAATACATAATTGCAAACACAGCACCGCCGAGCATGAAAGGAACAAAAATCCAGTATTTTCTTAAAAACAACCCAGCATCCATTAATGTCTGCGTAATCCAAGGAAGTGATTTACCC
>CALUUU010000028.1 GCA_944324035.1 Candidatus Gastranaerophilales bacterium | reverse complement strand
CCACTTTTTGCAAGTCTACTTTCATAACCCATGTTATGGGAACATTGCGCTTATACTCCTTCCCCTGCTTGGGGAAGGCTGGGATGGGGAGTTATTTCTACTGAAAAATTAAAAATCCGAAGGATCTATTTTTATATGAGGTTCTTCAGGCTAAAACCTTCAGAATGATGCCTTTTGGCACTTTCTGGGATGACATGATATTACTCACCAAGTTAGTCAGGCGAACATGCTCCCAATGCGATAGGATGCAGAATAATTAATAATAGCATCTACTCTTTTATGCAGAGTTCACAGCACATCTGGCAAGCACCAAAAACCTTTGCGGCTTTGAGGTTTTTCCTGAAACATCTGTAATGCGGCAGGTTAAAAACTTCTTTTACACTTTTTTCCCGTATATTTCCTATTTTTTGAGAAAGACAAGGATATACATCTCCTGCCGGGTTTATCATCATATTGGAAAACGGATATTTACAAGGTTCATAAATTTCTGATACAGGTTTGTCCGCAGGGGTATCAAAAAACTTTTCAATTGCCTCAAGCGGATTTTTGCAATATTCAAATTTCGGAGCAAACCTGATTTGTACTTTTGATTTTTTAGATAAACTTTCTAACTCTCTGTAAACTTCCTTGAAATGTTCCATGTCAAAATATTTTTCTATCGGATAATTCTTATTAAATTCAGGCACAAAACTATCAAATAATATAGAATTTTGTTTTAAATTATTATTGCGTAAAAATGATATAGATAAGAAATTAAATTTCATTTCATCGCACATCTTGTAAAGTTTAAGCAAATCATCAAGATTATTTTCAATAACAATTGTTTTGATATCAACAAGAGGACGTTTTTTGCGGGCGTTCATTTTTTCAAAATTAGACATAATTTTTTCGAAAATTCCGTCTTTTGCTCGGTTTTTGTCATGGTTTTTACCGTACCCGTCTAACGATACCGACAAAAGCATCATTTTACTTTTTATAAAAGCATCAATTATCTCATCGTTAATCAAAATCCCGTTTGATACAACATTTAATTTTCCTTTTATTTTTTTTGACGTATACATAAGGATATCAATAAAATCTTTTCGAATAAGCGGTTCTCCGCCCACAAGAGTTACAAACGAATACCATGGTATCTGATCTATTACGGAAAACCATTCTTCTGTCGTTAATTCTTCTTTTGAGCGGTCATTTCCGACATAACAATACGGGCATTGCAGATTGCACCTGTAAGTTAATTCAAAAAAATACCTCAAAGGAATAAGAGCTTTACCTGACTTGTCAAGATAAGAAGGCATAGCATACAAATTTCTGCCAAAGTCAAATAAATCAGATAAATTCATAAATCCTGCTCCTCCTTTAATATAATTTATTTTATAATACACCAAAATAAATACTTGACAAAATGTTAGGTTTACCTTACATTGTATATGTTACAATTTTACACTCACATACAAAACATAAGGCGTCCCGAAATCAACCACCTCCTTTTTATAAAGATTTCGGGACTGGAACAAGCGAAAGGAAGCTTCGTTGACAAAAAAACAATTAACATCAGGTCTGGAAGATTATATAGAAGTCATAAGCAACCATCTGAAATATCATCAGAAGGTTAGAGCTATTGATATTTCACGGGAATTAAATGTCAGCAGGGCATCTGTCAGCGAGGCTTTAAAACGGCTGGCAGATATGGGGCTGATAAATTATTCCAGATATGATGTAATTTCAATTACGGAAGAAGGAGAAAAAGCCGCTCAAAGAGTTATTAACCGCCACAACCTGCTTAAAAGCTTTTTCACTGAAATTCTTGGACTTGAAGATAATGAAGCTGTACAAAACGCATGTAAAATTGAACACGTAATTACAGAAAATGTCTATAACAGATTAACTGATTATGTAAAATTTAACCGCGAACATCCAGAACTTATGCAAGAATTTTTATCAGCAATTAGGAAATAACTTAAATGAATATTTTAAAAGTTACCGGAAAATTCCTCGACCAGCCGTTACTGGTTGCAAGGTTTAATAAAGCCGTGCCTGCAATTTTGAGCGGAGCAGGAGGATTATATTGCCTAAAAGAAACCTTAGATGCAAAAGAACATAACAGGAAAAAAGCTGCAGTCAGAACATTTACAACAATGGGCGTGACTGTGGCTTCCGCTCTTGCTGCCCCAAAAATTACTAACAAAATATTTAAAAACGCCGAAGAATTCAGAAACATCAAACAGATTGTAAAAGATAACAAAGGACTTATCGGAGCGTTTCTTAATGAAAACAATGTGGATGAAGCTACTGCACAAATCCTCGAAAAAGCAAAGAAAAAAGTTTTGAAATTCAGAGAAGTAAAAACACTTTTTAAAAATATAGGCAGAGAGGGAAACGGGAAAAAATTATTAAATGAACTTATTCCGAATCCAAACAATATAAATTCGGAAGAAATATTTTCTGAAATCGGCCGGTTGTCCTTATTCGGCTTAATTCCGGTACTCGGCGGAATAACAGGCGGCATTCTCGGAGATAAACTAACAACAAAGAACTGGAAATCCAAAATTCCTGATAAGATAAAAGAAGGTTCATACCAGTATCTTGCAAACATATTTCTATGCAATATAGGAGCAGGAGGAGCTCTTGCAATATTAGAAAAATTAAATATAAAATCAAAAGCGGCAAGGGCAATCGGCATGGTAACAGGAATTATATTAACGGGAGTCATTGGAGGAAGCGCAATTGCAAATTATATAGGACAGAAAGTTATTAATCCTATGCTGCACCAAAAACATAAAACCGGAAAACTTTTTAGCGAACGCAAACCTGAGCCGCTCGATATCGGACTGCATACAGATGATATTGCAACAGTTGCCGTAATGTCCGGCCTAAAATGGATAGAGCCGGCACTTCCTTTAATGTATGCAATTTCCGGTTACAGAGCAGGTATCGGATACCGCAACGGAGATGGTTTGCAAAATATCTGACTTCATGTCATTATTTAAATAAACCGGAATCAAATTTTTTTTTGGAAACCGTAAAATACTGGGATTAGTTAAGGGGAAGATATGGAATATAAATTAAAAGATACCACGTCAAAAACAGCGTTTAATTACGGATATCTGCTAAATAAGATTTACCCGTATATAAAACCTGTCATGGGAAGAGCATTCCTTAACCTTTTAATAGCAATTCCGCTCGGCCTGCTTGACGGCGTTGTCGCGTTGTCACTAAAACCGTATCTTGATTTTGTTGTAAACGGAACCCCTGAGCAAACTTGGACATTTTTAGGTCATACAGTACATTTACAATCGTGGCTTGCTTTTATCATTCCATTTGGTATTGTAGGTTTTGCACTTGTGCAGGGATTATTAAAATATGCAAGCAATTACCTCACTGATTGGACAGGGAACAAAGTTTCCAATTCTTTGAAGGTAGATTTATTCAGAAAATTAACAAAACTGGATCCGAAATTTTATGATGTTAATTCATCTGGAATTGTTTTGTCAAGATTCTTAACAGATCCTGAAACTGCTTCCAAAAATATTATCAATACATTAAAATCACTTATTGCATCAGCATTCGGGCTTGTGGGACTGGTTGCGGTTCTGCTTTATAATTCCTGGCTGCTTGCAATAATCGGTGTTGTTGTAATGGGAATAGCAATTACACCTGTTACAATAATAAGAAAAAGAATTAAAAAAGTTTCAAATGCCACAATGGTAGTTCTTGGAAATATGACAACAAATTTTAACGAAACATTTTCCGGGAACAGGGTAATGGCGGCTTATAATCTGCAGGAAATTCAAGACAAAAAATTTGAAAAACAGGTTCAGGAACAATTCGATTTAACAATGTCATTGACAAAACGTGTCGGCTGGATGTCGCCTATTATGTATTTTGTATGTTCTATAGGAGTGGCACTAGTTATGGCTCTCGGAAATCATCTTATACTTACAGGTGCAATGACAGCCGGAAGTTTTGCGTCTTTTGTCACCTCACTGCTTCTTTTATATAAGCCTACCAAAACTCTCGGCAATGATCTGGCAAATCTTCAAACTACATTTGTTGCAATGAGCCGTGTTTTTGAATTATTTGACCTTGAACCGGAAATAGAATCAGGCAAACACAAATTACAGGGGCTTAACAATTCTATTGAATTTAAAAATGTTAATTTTGAATATGAAAAAGATGTACCTGTTCTTAAAAATTTCAGTTTAAAAGTTAATAAAAATGAAACCATTGCGCTTGTCGGCAATTCCGGCGGCGGGAAAAGCACTGTGGTTAGTCTGTTGCCGCGTTTTTATGATGTAAAATCCGGGTCGATAGAATTTGACGGAACTGATATAAGAAATTTTGACTTAAGTTCTTTGAGAGATAACATTTCTTTTGTTTTTCAGGATAACTTTATGTTCACGGGAACAATCAGGGAAAATATATTGCTTGGAAATGAAAAAGCCTCTCTGGATGACATAAATAGAGTTATCAAACTTGCCCATCTTGATGAATTTATAGAAACTCTGGAGGACGGGCTGGACACGGAACTCGGAGAACGCGGAACAACACTTTCAGGAGGTCAAAGGCAAAGGGTTGCAATAGCCCGTGCGATGATTAAAGATGCACCTATCGTCATATTAGATGAGGCAACTTCCGCACTGGATAACGAATCCGAAGCTATTGTCCAAAAAGCGCTGGATAATCTTATGCAAAACAAAACTGTTTTTGTTATAGCGCACAGGCTTTCAACAATTAGCAATGCCGACAGAATTGCGGTAATACATGACGGAGAACTAACAGAACTCGGCACACACGAAGAACTTATAAAAAATGAAAACGGATTTTACAAAAAACTTTATGATATGCAGTTTAAAACACAGGAGCCCGTCGCATAATGAATATCATCATAAAAAAATGGATAGAACCCTATGTTCTTTTAGAAACAGCAAAAAAATTTTTTGATATGAAAGATTACACATTTGACGGATTTTCAAAAAACAGTGTCAAAAATGAATTTCTAAAAGCACTAAAAAAATCAGCAGGAACATCTTTCGGATTATATATGAAAAATGTCAATAAATTTTATTTATTCACATCTGCAAAAAGTATTGATATTCAAAAGGAACTTTTGGAAAACGCACTGAATTTTACACAAGAGGACTTTGAATTCTCTGATAATCAGGAACTACCGATTAATCTTGTAGATATTGGAAAAGCTGAAGCAGGTATTATAATAGATTAGTATCAGATTGGAGATAATATGTTAGAATTTTTATTTGGCAAAAAGCAAACAGAAACTGAAAATAAAGCCGACAAATTGAATAAAATATATTCAAAACTTAAAGAGAAATATGATTTTAAAACAATTCCGGATAAAAGAAAGACCGAATTAAAAGATACAATCGACTTATACGGATATCTGAACTACCCTTATATCAAAGCTTTAGAAGAACTTACCCCGGCAGAAATTCTGTTCGGATTGGAAATAAAGTGGAAAAAGAACGGAATATTTAAAGACGGGAAATTTCATTTTGACAATGACAAAGTAAGCGTTCTTGCAAGAAACAATGTTAAAAATTCCGACTGGTTTAAAAAAGAAGGACATAATATAAAACTTATCAACCTTGCAGGCTTAGGCAACGGTAATAAAACTAATGAACCGGGCAAATTTATGGACTGGCTGCGCCAGTTGTTAATTCTTCCGACCGGGAATTTAGACAGCGGAATTTTTAATACTACGATATATCTTATTCCGTTTCACCCGAGAGAATTCGGCTGTGCATATCTTCCAAAAAGTTCTGAGGTAAGCGAAAAACTATTTGACAAAGATTTAAATGAGCTTACCGGAATGAATGCAAAGGAACAGGTGCAGACATTTATAGAACTTGCCCAGCTTGCAGGACACCCTGTAATTTATGATATTCTGCCGCAGACGGGAAGATTTTCAAAAGCCGTTCTTGCAAATCCTTCTATTGCCCGATGGTTTGATATTCCGGCTTTGGATAAACAAATTATCGACAACATAAAAACAGTTGCGGATCATTTAAAAGGCGCTTATGACAGCGAAGATGTTGATGTAATTAAAGATATCTATAAACAGTCCCAAAACGGCACTTCAGGAAATCTTGCAGAACACTATCAGGCGTTATTTGATACTTTTGATAAAGAAATGTCAGAATGCAAAAAAACTTTATGCGGCAAAATGTGTGAAAAAGCACAGCAGGAAGAAATTCAAAAACGCGTAAGAGAAATTGTTGCAAAAATTGAAGGATTTAAGCAAAATCAAAAATTAACAGAAAATGATATTACAAAACAACTTGACATAATAAAAGCACTTATTGATGAAGGTCTGTGGCCGGCTCCCGGCGGAGCCTGGTGCTCTGCAGGAGTGCCTGTGTATGACAAAATGAGTGAATGCGGAGGTTATCCGACATTTAAGCACTATGATTATAAGGGAGAAGATGTTACTCATTTTGCAAATTTAGACTGCCAGACTCCGTATTACTTTGTCTATCTTGAAAACGGCAGCTATAACAAACCGGTTATTGAATACTTCATTAATGCCATGCAAAATCTCCAGAGCGATTATAACTTTGACGGATTCAGGGTTGATCACATTGACCATATTGTTGATGCAGTATCAGAAGCTGCCGGAGTGCCGATAAGCTACCGCGCCCCGCGAGAAGTTCTAAAACAGCTCAATACCGTTATGAAAGAGAAAATTCCTTACTTTGGAACACTGGCTGAATATATGCTCTGGGACAATTTCTTAAAAGAATACCATGAAGGAATGAATTTTGACCTTCTGTGGGGAAATGATATTGTTTCCCAGCAGGATAAAACACCTGAAAAAATCACGGAAGACAATCAGACTTTAACTAATTACAATGTGGATTTTAAAGAAGGAAAAAGATTATCAATACTGAAAGCTTACAACAATCAGGACGGCGAATTCAGAGATATCGACCAGTATCCTGGGCAATTGGGCGCAGAAGGAGCATTATTCAAGTGGGCAAAATACAAACTGCTTCCGGGCGGAAAATTTGCACAAAGACCAATGCTTTATATTGACGGAGATGAAAGCTTTACAAAACGCGGCATCGAAAAAGTTATCGGCGAAGAAATCTCTATGGAACGCGAAAATAATTTAGAATTTTTTGAAAAATTTGACGCTATTGACAGATTTGTAAAAGGACAGCCTATAATAACAGAAGGTGAAGCGCAGATAATGCTGCAGGAAGATGACGGATTTGTTGTATGGCTGATTTCCTGTGAACCGCTGAAAAAAGCCATACTTGTTGCGGCAAACTACAAATACCCGACAGAATTTGTAACCACTCATCACGATGACGGCAGCAGCGAACAAAACTGGATAAAAGGCCAGCCGGTTGAAAACAAAGAAATAAAATTGCCGGCTGATTTCAGGGTTACAACAGAATATGTATTCAAAAACAAAAAATACACTGCCCAAAAATGGGAAGGAGCAGCAAACGAATTACATTTTGAAAAACTAAACCCTGCTGAATTCAGAATTTTTGCTCTGGAAAAATAGTAATATTTTAAGGGCATAAACAGCATTCTAAAAGCTAACAATCTAAAAATTCGGCAGCCTTAGCTTCAGGCGTACCTTCAAGCAGCTTTGAAAATATACTGTGCATAGGTTTAGCAGGATTATAGTTTTTGGAATGGACTAAAGCCTCTAAATCTACTTCCCCTATTTTTTGAACAATATCCATAGAAATATGATGCGGATAAATATATTCAAGTGCCTGCTTGCGCTGTTTTAAAATTTTTGAATACTTTGCAGGCACTCCGCTTGTAAAATGCGGCATAAAATTCGGGAAAAACTTTTTGGCTGCCAGTACCGATGCTTCTCCTTCATCCATACCTGCAGCGCGTTTTTGTGAAAGAAATAACTGCATATCGCTGAATGCCGGCAGTTTATCATTATGGAATATAGAAAGCACCTTATTTTGGCTCCTTACAACCAGTTCATCAGTATTTATCTTTGCTGTAGGGATTTTTAATATAACAGCAGATTTGTTAAAAATTGAAATTCTGTTTATTAATTTATTCATCAAAGAAGTATTTCCCCAATCCCTGCTTGTACGCCAACGTTTAAAGAAATTAGAAAGTTCAAAAGAAAAAACTCCTTGTCCGAAAAAATCATCCTTTCCCATTTTTAAAAATCCGTCAGAAAGCATAGAGTTATATGCCTTTTTGCTTGTCAAATGATAAAGATAGCGAGGAATTTTCCGTCCTGTGTATGAGATTTCAGAAGGGTTTTGTGATAATTTTTGTATATGCATAATTATTAATTACTCTCAACCTCTTCACTCAAGTCATCAGGAAGTTCCGGGATATCCTTTGAAATAACTCCGCCCAAATCCTGAATTTTATTTATCTGCGACAAAATATTTCCCTTACCCTGCAGCTTTTTCAACGCTGAATCCAGATTGCTTCTTGCTTTTAAAATATCACTCAATAGCATAGCAAATTTATCAAGCATCCCTGAACACAGTCTTGAGATTTCAATTGCATTTTTATTCTGTCTGTCTACAACATGGAAAGCATTAATAATTTTTAGTGCTGACAAAAGCGTTGAAGGAGAAACCGGCATAATTTTATTTTTCCAGGCTAAATCCCACAGGGCGCAATCGTCACAAAACATCATGGAATAACAGCTTTCTATCGGAATAAACATTAAGACATAATCCGGAGAAGCCTCATCCAAAGAATAGTCACGCTTTGCCAAATTTGTAATATGAGTCTTTGTTGACTCAATAAATGCACGGAGAGCAATATCTTTTTCAGTGTCATCAGCAGAATTTACATAAGCCTCCCAGGAAGCAAGCGAAGTTTTTGCGTCTATATAAACACATCTTCCTTCCGGCAAAAAAACTGTTGCATCCGGTCGTCCCTCAGTCATACTTTTTTGAACTTTGTATTCCTCATCTTTTCTTAAGCCGGATGCTTCAAGAACCCGTTCAAGTACAATTTCACCCCAGTGCCCCTGGGTTCTGTTATCAGATTTCATAACATTGACAAGTGCATTGGTATCGTGAGAAATTTTGTTTCCGGCTTCAAGAAAACTTTTAATATTCATATCAAAACGTGTAAAATTTTCCGCTTCAACCTTAAAATTTTCTTCATTTCTGCGCTCAAAAGATTCAATTTTATCTTTAAAACGTTTGAAAAAATCCTCCAGACGTTCTTTATTTTGTTCACTTAAGGACTGCGAACTCTCTTTATATCGCTTAAAAAATTCTTCGAGTTTTTCTCTGTTTTGCTCAGAAAACAGTGCGGAATTTTCTTTCAACACCTGATTTGCAGTATTTTCAAAATACAGCTTCATTTGCTCCAAAACAGCTTCGTTTGCCGCAGCAGCCTGTCTTTTGGAAAAATAAGACAGAATAAAAACAGCAGCTGCACCGGCTAAAAATCCAAATAAAAATATAAAAAATTCCATACACTCTCCTTAATCTTTTTGAATTATACCATAAAGCAAAAATTTAGACTAAATAGTTTAGCCTGCAAAAATCAATCCAAAAAATCAACCATGCCTGAAAGCATGATGTAGACATGGATTTAGGTGTTTTCTCAATCTAAAGATGTAAATCAATAATTCATGCTTTACACACCAGAACATCAATCAGGGCATGGATGAAAATACCCTCTCAAAACTGTAGTATATACAGTGTAGAGGACAGAATTTTATAAAACAAAGAGGGGAAATTATGAGAGAGTTCAAGAGAAAAGCTAGGATTTTACTGATAGACGATAACGCAGATCATCTTAGAGGTATTAAAGAACTTATTACGCTCGAAACAAATTACGATATAGCGGGCACAACAACAAGTGCAAATATCGGAATTAATCTTGCAAAAAAATATCATCCTGAATTAATAATAATGGATGTAAATATGCCTGAAAAAGATGGATTGCAGGCTATACAAGAAATTGAGAAGCTCAATCTTGATACAAAAATTTTAGTTTTAAGCGGATATGACGATGCTGATTTAATATTCAGAGCAATGAAAATAGGAGCAAAGGGATATGTGTTAAAAACAATGGCTTCAGCACAATTAATTTATGCTATTGATGAAATTCTGGCAGGGAAAGTGTATCTTCCGTCCGCTCTGTCCTCAAGATTTTTTGATTATTTTCAGCGCTCTTTCAAAGAAGAAGCCTCAGCGTCAACAGAAGAAAATCTTCTTACATATTTAACATCAAGAGAAGAAGAAGTTTTGGAATTACTCACTCAGGGTAATAACTACAAGGGTATTGCAGGGAAATTATTTATATCAGAAACTACAGTAAAGACCCATGTAAATAATATTTTCCAAAAATTACAGGTAAATGACAGAACCCAGGCTGTTCTTTACGCACTCAACAACGGGTTCGGGAAAAGAATCCGCTCAAAAATCTCTGCATAAACCCTCAAATTAAATTATGAATAAGAGATATAGGGATAGTATTAAAGAGGTTTGGCTTGATAAATCCGGTCAAACCTTTTGTTTTTAAAATCAAGGAGTAATAATGCCGGGAAACAACGAACTTTTAAAACAACAGGCAAGATATATTTCCCATGAAATAAGAAACCAGCTTTCAATATCCGATGTTTATTGCGAAGTTTTAAAAAAGCATCTTGATAAAATGAACATACAAAATGATGCGATTTTAAAAGCGGTTAGCTGTATCCAAAAATCTTCAAAACTTATAGGAAATTCTCTTCTTGACTTAAAATCAATTACAAATATTAATCCGCAGATTATATCACTTAACAGAATAATAGAAGAAAGCATAGAGCTTTCAAAAGTGTATATATTTGATAAGCATATTAATATTACCTGTAATCTCGGAAATGATGTCCAAGTATATATTGATGAAAACAAACTTGAAGCCTGTCTTTTAAATGTACTTAAAAATGCAATAGAAGCAATTGATTTAAAAGGCACTATCTCTATAGAAACAAAAACAGATAACGATACTGTAAAAATTATTATTGCAAATAACGGGAAACCTATCCCTAAAAAAGAACAATCTGAAATCTTTAAAGACGGTCATACAACAAAGCCTTCGGGTTCCGGCATCGGTTTATACCTCTCTAAAATAAATCTGCAGGCTCAAAATGCAGATCTAAAACTTATCCGCTCAGCCAAAAAAGAAACTATATTTGAAATTAGCTTACAAATATTACATATGTGACAAAGCAAATCCTTTGTTATATAATAAATTCCATAGCAAAGAGGTTATTTTATGGAATTTATAGAAAACAAGGAAGAAGAACAAAAGCAGTTAAACGGAATATTTAAAGATATAGTTAAATATTCACCATCTAAAATTGTAGGAACCATAGGCAACGCAATTATTGTACCTGTTTATACAAGCCTGCTTCCGCCTGAACAATACGGAATATATTCTTTATCAATAGCTTTTTTATCATTCCTTTGCATAATTTTTTCTGACTGGGTCGGACTATCCGGATTAAGATTTTTCAGACAGCACCAGCTTGCGCAGGATTTATCCAAATATTTATCAGTGCTTGTCTCTATTCTGGCTATGAATATATTTACAATGTTTGTGCTATGTCTGATTTTCCAGAATTCTTTCTGCACATTCTTTAAAATACACCCGAAATATTTCTTTGCCGTATTATTTTTAATAATACCGGTTGCAATCAGAGCTCTGTTATTCCAGCTTTTAAGAGCACAGTTGAAATCCGCTTCTTATACATTTTCAACAATTTTAAACCAAATTATGACAATCGGATTTTCGATATTTTTCATAAAATTTTTCCATCTTGGTGCTATTGCAATGCTATTGGCAATGGGGATATCAATTACATTAACAGATTTGCTTTTGATTTATCAAAGTAAAATATATATATTTTTCAGACGCCCGAAACTGCACTGGAGTGTACTTCTTCCAATAGCGATGTACGGAATACCTATTGCCGCAACATCATTGAGCGCCTGGGTTATAAATCAGAGCAACAAATTTATTATGAATAACATAAGCGGATTTACTGATGTTGCATATGTAGGGGTTGCATACAGCGTAACCTTGCCGCTTTTAATGACAATATTCTCAATTTTAACCATTGCGGTAATTCCAAGGGTTATCCGCATGTATGAGGCCAGAATTGACGTAAGACCTATAATCTCAAGATTTACAGGATATTACATACTAATATCAATTCCTGTAGTAACAGTTATGTCATTATATGCATCAGATTTTGTAAATATGCTTGCAAACCCGAAATTTCATCAGGCTTTCAGACTGGTGCCGTATTTTGCATTCGGAACATTTTTTATGGGACTTGCAGATTACACTACACTGCAATACCATCTTGCCAACAAAACTTACATAGAATTTATTGTAAAACTAATTTCAGGAATAATTAATGTAGTATTAAATATTGCTCTTATTCCTGTTTTAGGGCTGGAAGGTGTTGGTATGGCAACATTGGTCGCAAATTTTGCATACTTTTTCCTAAGTACAATAATTGTTTTACCAGGACTTGGATTGTTATATCCGATAAAACAATTATTATGCATATTTGTATCATTTGTACCGTTCTACTTCCTCTACAAAAACATGGCAAACGGCCGGTCATCAATACCTGAAATTATACAAATGATAATACTGTTACTATTATTTTATGCAGTATATTTCGGACTTAAATTTATTTTCAGAAACAGAAAAACAGCATAGTTAATAAATTGTTACAAAATAACAAAAAAATTTTTTCAGGGTTTATTATATAACGCTTAATTTTCATGTAAAAAAAAGTTAATATTCAAAGAATATACTATAGAAATCCAACTTTGCGGGTGATAAAATCCTAGCAGAAGAATTTTATATAGGGATAAAGAAAAGCCGGATTAGTTATAAAAACTAACGAAAGGAAGTAAGAATATGTCAAAACTCTCCTCCAGAAAAAGAAGGATTATTGTATCATTATTGTCAATCTCAATGGTTGCACAGCAATCAGTAATTCCAGCAGTATTTGCCAGCGAGATTTCAGGTGTGGGCGGAGTTACCGGAGACAGCATTATACATGGTGCAAACGGGAACAGCATTTTTAATATTGCCCCGCAATACCGTAATGAAGCAGGTGACGTCGGATTTAGACAATACCAGAACTTTAACCTTACTGAAGGTGATATAGCGAACCTTATATATAAATATGGAAATACAGACATTTCAAGCTTCGTAAACTTTGTCCAAAATAAAATTGATATCAATGGTATCGTAAACACTATGCGTGACGGACAGTTTGTAAACGGAAACGCAGTTTTTGTTTCACCTAACGGTATGGTCATAGGAAAAAGCGGCGTATTAAACGTCGGTTCTCTTTCTGTAGTAACCCCTACACAGGATACATACAACAAATTTACAGGAAACAAAGAATACTTTGCGCCAATACTGTCAGCACCCGGAACTCCTGAATATGAAACAGTTATTAACAGTTTAGGCGGCGGGGCTGTTACTGTCAACGGAAAAGTTTTGGCACGCGATATGATAAATATTGATGCCGGAAAAGTTGATATAGGCTCAACCGGTAAAATGATTACAGGAGTAAAAAGTGACGTTGCATTTACGCCTGACGGCAGTTACGTAAACGGTCCTGATGATGCCGAAGCTGTTGAACAAAACGGAAGAGATCCTGAATTTGGCAACCCTATCAGACATTTTTACGATGACAAGATGTCAACAACATCTTCAATAAGCTTAGCAGATGCGCTTTTTAACAGTCTTGTTAATACAAATATCAGCAATGCCGGCTCAATCAGAAATGATAACGGTTCAATTTCAATCAATGCATACAACAAAAATGACGGTATTATAGCATATGACGGAAGTTTATTGAAAAACTTCGGCAGCGGTGACATAAATATAACCAACCAGGGTTCAAAAGGCACAGTCCTAAACGGTGAAATTCAGAATACAAACGGAAATGTTAATGTAAAAAATGATAACGGTGCAGTAAACATAACCGGCGATATTTTGAACCTTAAGGGCAACACAAACATTACTAACACAAACAGTAATATAAACCTTACGACAGCCGGCATTCAAAACAATTCCGGGAATACGAATATAAATGCTAATACAAAAGTTTCAATTGACAACTCAAAAATTGCGAATGCAAACGGCAATTTAAATGTTTCTGCTAAAAGCGGAATTTCAACAAACAATTCAGAAGTAACAAACCAAAACGGAAACCTGAATTATACAAACAAAAACAGTAACATAAGCATAACAAATTCAAACATAATAAATAAAAACGGCAATCTCACAATGAAAAATTCCGGTAACGGCGGAATTACAGAAGATGCAAAATCAACAATTTCAAATACTGAAGGAACTTTAACTCTTGATAATTCAGGCAAAAACGGAATTAACATCAACGGTAATATTACCCAAAATTCATCTAAAGATGATGATGCACAGACAATAAAAATTCTAAATACTGCCGGTGCTGTTAATTTAAATTCCACAGCAAGAGTAAATAACACAAACAGAACATTAATTGATAACACCGGAAGCGGCGGAATAAACGTAAAAGGACTTGTTACTTCCAAAGGAATAGATATTGAAAACAAAAATTCCGATGTTGTAATTGGTGACACAACTGCCAATACAAATTATCTTACATCAACAGGCAGAGGCGTCAATATCAATATTACAAACGGAAATCTGTACAATGCCGGAGTTGCCAAAACTCTGATAGCTGCCCAAAACGGCGGTAACTTAAATATCCATGTAGAAGACGGAACAATAGGAAAAGAAATTTCAGCTTGCGCGGACGGAGTTTGCACAGGACTCGGAGCTAACGCCAGAGATTTAACAAAATCAATTAATGCTAATGTTGACGGTACTTACACTGCTGTAACAACAAGAAACAACAGCTCAAACGATTTAAGTATCAACCTTGCTGCAATTGATTCCGATATGAAGATTGATTATATTGATGCCGACGGAAGAGCTATACTACTTGCAGATGCTACAAACAAAGGTGAAAAGGCTTACAATATAATAAATGCCTCTTCTGACCCTGAAAAAGCAAATGTTACTGCAAAAGGAATTTCTATTATCGCAAGCGGTAATATCGGAAGCAATGACAACAAACTTACATTTATCCAGACAAAAGGTGATTTCAACAATGATTACGTTGAAAACGGCACTACACTTCAAGATGGAAGCGTTCCTGGAGTAAAAGACATTACACAATACCAATCAAATTCAAAATACGGTATTGATATGTTGTCAAAAAACGGTGATATCAATATTAAAGGCCTTGATAACGCAGACGGAAGCCAAAACGATGCTGAGATATGCGCTATTATAGCAAGAGATGGAAGTATTAACGCCGAATTATCAGGAAACACCCATATCGGAGAAATCACAGCAAGCGATAAAATTAATGTGACAACCCGCGGTAAATATCTTGTTATTGATAACTTAGGCGAAGTTCCTACATATGAAGCAAAAGGGGATTATTACGGAACCTATGACAAAGCACTTAACCCTACACAAGCAAATCTGGCTGCACTTGATTTAGCCCCGGTAGGCAGTACGAATGAACATCCTCATGCAACTGTTGTTGTTAAACAAGGTACAATTGCCGGTAAGGGTGAAAACAGACCTGCACACGAACAGGATTTAAATATTGTTGCAGATCACGCATACGCAGGCGGTTATGAATTTATCACTGACGGCCCTCACCGCGGAGAAGACGGAAAATCTTATTTTGTAAAAAATCCGGCAACGGAAACCTTAAAAAATGCTAATGATTCTGATACTGATATTACAATAAGAACATCTGCGGTAAGACCTGATGATGTTCTGGCAATTGAAGAAGGCCCTGATCCGGACAGAAGAATATATTATACAGGCGGAAGTTCACAGGGAGATGATGAAGGTTATGACGGATATAACCCGAAAAATCCGGAAGATGAAGGAACAATAGAAGACGATGATAACCTTGTAGTTCCTGACGCAGATGACGATTCTGATGCTGACGCGGATATAGATTTGGATAACGATATCGACAGCGACATTGATAACGATGCGGACGCTGATGCAGATGCTGACGCTGATAACGATGCAGACACCGATAATGATGCAGATGCGGACGCAGATGCTGACGCCGATGCGGATTCAGACGCTGATGCCGACGCTGACGCTGATGCTGACGCAGATGCTGATGCCGATGCGGACGCTGATGCTGACGCAGACGCTGATGCTGACGCAGACGCAGATGCAGATGCAGATGCCGACGCTGATGCTGATGCCGACGCCGATTCTGATGCTGACGCCGATGCGGATAACGATAATGATAATGATAATGATAACGACAGCGATGCAGACAGCGATGATGATCCAAATCCTGATGATGAAAAAGATCCTGATCCTGAGCCGGAACCAGACGATGATGACGACGCAGACGCTGATGCGGATGCGGATATAGATACCGATGCAGATAATGATACTGACGCGGATAACGA
>CALUUU010000027.1 GCA_944324035.1 Candidatus Gastranaerophilales bacterium | reverse complement strand
AATATAAACGCATCCAAACTGTCCTGAAAGGTTATACTGAGGAATGTTCGTGAAAAGAGTCCGTATTATGCTAAAGTCATAAAAAACTGCCGATAGGGGGACTCGAACCCCCGACCTACTGATTACGAATCAGTTGCTCTACCACCTGAGCCACATCGGCAAATTTCTCATTTTTAAAAATTTTTACATTAGTAAGTATATTTCAAACAAAAAATTTTAACAATATTTAATATATCACTTTGCTTTTTATGATTTATCCTTTATCATGTATAGGTGATATTTATATTTAGGAGGAATAATGTTAGAAAGACTTGAAAAATTTCAAATACTTCTGTTATCGCTTATTATTGCTATAGGGGTTATAATTTCAGCAAATATTATTTCAGGAGCGGTGTCAAAAGATGTAATTACGGTAACAGGTTCGTATTCGCAGAATGTGACGTCTGATAACGGGCGGCTGGAATTCGCAATAACCGCGCGCAAGCCTACAAAACTGGAAGCTTTTAATACACTTAACAAACAGCGCCCTGTAGTAATAAAATATTTGGAAAGCCAAGGTTTTGCGCCTGATGAAATTGAAGTAAAAGCATTTAGCGGATACAACACATATAAGCTTGCACCAAACGGTATGTCTACAAATGAAGTTGCTTACTTTAATGCAACCCAAAATATTTCCGTAAAATCAAAAGACGTAAAAAAAATCCAAAAGACATCAACTGATATTAGTAATTTGCTGTCTAAAGGTATTGATATTAATGTTTACGAAACTGCATATTACTATTCAGGTTTATCAGAAATGAAAGTTAAATTACTTGAAGAAGCAACACAGGATGCTCAACAGCGTGCGGCTGCTATGCTTAAAGCAACAAATAACAGAGTTGGAAAAATCCAATCAGTACGAATGGGAGTTTTTCAAATAACACCTGTGGATTCAACAAATGTGTCTGATATGGGTATAAGTGATACAACTACAATTGAGAAAAAAATAACATCAGTTGCTAATGTGACATTTACTATTAAATAAGGAGAAGGAAATGAAAAAGATTTTGATTTTATCTTGTATATTATTTGGCGGAGCTATTAGTGTACAAGCTGCAGATATATATCTGCCGCCAGCTGTCGGAGGCATACAAAACACAGATTTTCAGATGAGATTGATGGAGGAACAGAGATTTCGTCAGGAAGAATATAATGAATACAAAGAAATGCAGCCTCAAAAAGAGGAGCGTAACAGAAAGTTAAATCTTCAGGAAAAGTTTGAGCAGAATAAAGAGGCTCAAACTCCAAAATATACTCCGGAAGTAAACCTTATCCGGGAAAACGGGCAGTTAAAGCTAAAATCAATTGAGTAACCTAATAATAACTAATTACAAAAAATCCGGATATTATATCCGGATTTTTTATATCTTTTATATTTTAATTGACCAAAAATCTCTTTGTGTCATTACCAAGAACGGTATTATTTCAAGCCTGCCAATAAGCATCCAGAAAATCATAATCAATTTACTTGAAATATGAAAATCTGCGAATGAACCCATTGGACCAATTGCTCCAAATCCAGGGCCTATATTTCCAAGAGCAGTAATAGAAGATGCAAGTCCGTAGATATGATTGTGCTCAATAAACGTAATCAATATCGCTCCTAAAATAAAAATGGCAAAATAATAAAATACAAATACTATGACTTGTCTTAATACTTCAGGAGAAACTACTGTATCATCTATTTTTACATTTACGACGGCATTTGGATGTAAAATTCTGATAATTTCAGCTTTCATGGACTTAAATACAAGAAGCCATCTTGTCATTTTAATACCGCCACCCGCAGAACTTGCACAAGACCCAAAAAACATCGTAATAAATAATAAAATTTGTGCAGGATAACTCCATTTAGCAAAATCAATACTTGCGCTGCCTGTTGATGTCATCATACTGATTACTTGAAACAAGGAGTGCCTTACAGCGGCGTGCATTCCATAATGATCTTTCGTTATTAATACATAGGCAATAGCCGCAGAAGAAATTATTACAACCCAAAAATAAAGACAAAATTCTTCACTTTTAAAAAATAAGAAAGGGTTTTTCTTTTTTACAAGTACTTTGTATTGCAAATTCATACTGGAACCAGCAAAAAACATAAAAATTAATATAATCCAGGTTTGAATAGGGCTGTGATATCCCATAATACTGTTGGAATTTGGCGAAAATCCTCCAGCAGCAAGCGTTGACATTGCATTACATACTGAGTCGAAAAGAGGCATGCCTGCAATTGTCAAAATAATAACAGCCAAAACTGTTAAACTCAAATAAAGTCCCCATAACAAAGCTGCAGTACTGCGCACACGAGGAGTAAACTTATCTTCCGTTGGGCCTGGAGTTTCAGCAAAGAACATTTGGCGTCCTGCAACTGCAAACTGAGGTAGTACAGCAACGAACATAACTATAATACCGATACCGCCAAGCCACTGAGTTAAACTTCGCCAGAAGAAAAGTGCATTTGCATAATCATAAGTTTTGAAGATAGTAGCTCCTGTTGTTGTTATTCCTGAGGTAGATTCAAACAGTGCGTCAACAAAGGATAAATTATAAAATAAATAAGGAAGTGCTGCAATTATTGCGAACATTATCCAGGAAACTGCAACTATAAAAAGAGCTTCTGACTTTTTTATATCGTTTAAATTTTCAAGAGAAGAAGCCTGCGGACAAATTTTTCTCATTAAAAAACCTACTCCGACACTAAGCACTGATGCTGACATAAACGGTACAACAGAAGCCTGTTCTTTGTATATTAAAGCTACCAATACCGGCAGCAAAAGGAACAGTCCAATATACATAATTACCGTACTCAAAGCATTCAGAATATAACTTAAACGCATTTACTTCACCTTAAAAAATTCTTTTAATACTACAGCATCTTTTGATTTTACAAAAGTGATTAAAATATCATCTACTCTTAATTCGGTATCACCTTTTGGAATAATTACTTTATTCTGCCGCTGGATAATTCCGATAATTGCAGGTACAGGCATACACAATTCCATAACTTTTTTACCGCTGAATTCAGGTTTTACATAGATTTCCAATAGTTCAGCCTGTCCCTGTTCAACAGTTGCCAGAATATCCACATCATTTTCCGCCAAATCATTTTTAACTTCATTTATGGCAGAATTTTTAGGTGAAATGGCTATATCAATTCCGACTTTTTCAAACAAAGGAATATTTAAAACTTTGGAAACCCTTGCGATAACTCTTTTGACTCCTAACTGTTTTGCTAATAGAGAGCAAAGAAGGTTTTTTTCATCATTATTTGTAACGCTGATTACAACATCAGATTCTTCTATAGATTCTTCATTTAATATCTGTAAATCGGTTCCGTCACCGTTAATTACGAGGGTATGCGACAACTCCTGCGACAGGTACTGGCAGCGCGTGTAGTTTTTTTCAATAATTTTTGTTTTGATTTTTAAGCTTTCAAGGCTTTGGGCAAGCATTAGACCAACATTTCCGCCGCCGATTATGGCAACAGATTTAACATATTCTTTTTCGTGGAAAAAAGTCCCGGCTAAAATATCAAGCGAATGCGCTGTCCCCATAAAAATAAGTTTGTCATCAGCTTGTAATACGGTATCTCCGTTTGGGATAAATAGTTCTCCGCCTCTTGTAATCCCGACGATAAGAGTTCCTTCCGTAAATTTGCACTCACACACCTTTTTATTAACTATAGGCAGGTGCGCAGACAACCTGTATTCCAGAAGTCTTGCTCTTCCGTCTGCAAAATTTTCAACATCCAAAGCCTGTGCGACTGTAACTATTCTGAAAATTTCCTGCGTCAGCAGCTCTTCAGGCCAGATAATATAATCTATAAAAAAGTCTCCGCAAAATCCGTTATTTTTTTCAAAATATAATGTGTTTTTGTATTCTTCTTTTGATACAAAACATATTGTTCTTATCCCGCCTACTTTTTTAGCAGACAGGCATGCTACAATATTAGCTTCATCCAATGGTGTGCAGGCAATAAAGATATCCGTGTTATAAATATCAGCCTGTTTTAATACATTCATATCACAAGCATTACCGTGTACAAAGCTGATATCCAGCTTTGAAAATTCTTCATTCCGATTTTCTTCTTTATCAATAATTGTGATATCGTGGTCTTCAAAAAATTCTGTTGCTAAAAGACAGCCTACTTCTGTTGCACCAAAAATAATTATTTTCATAACAAATCCTATCCTGCCAGCATACTTAATGAGAACAAAATAATATTCTGGATAAGCCCCAGTACAAGTATGGCTACAATCGGAGATACATCAAGCATCCCGATAGGCGGAATAAATCTTCTGAATATATCAAGATACGCATCTGTAACCATTCTTATTGTGTAAAAAGGCTGTCTGTTCCAGTCCAAATTAGGTACAAAACTTAAGAAACACCTAATTAAAATCACTATATAAAAAAGTGAAAATAAACTGTTGATTGCACCTATTAAGGCTATTAACATAATATAATTCCCTCTCTTTTATGCCTGTGAATTAGACTTTGTATTTGCGCAATCGCAGTGATTTCTTTCAACAGGTATATTTTCTATCATATTAAAGAGTAAACTTTTTAATTTTTCTACATTTGAAGCAAATACCTTCATTACATCCTGATGTGATACCGGAGGAACATCTCCTACAAGTCCTGCATCATAATCAGTAACCAGTGTAATATTCAATGGACACATATCCAATTCCTTAACCAGGTAATTTTCCGGAAATGCTGACATGTTAATAACTGTCCAGCCCTGGTTAGTGAAGAATTTTGACTCTGCTTTTGTAGAGAAGCGCGGGCCGTTTATAACAACGATAGTACCTTCTTCATGAACTGTGATGCCTAAATCTTTTGCAGTTTTAATAGCAAGCTGCCTTAATTCAGGGCAGTATGTTTCGGCAGCAGAAGGGTGCGTTACAACAGGGCCTTCATAAAACGTTGATTTTCTGCCGTCAGTCCAGTCAACAAACTGGTCGCAGATAACAAAGTCGCCGGGTTTTACCTCTTTTTGTAAACTTCCGGAGGCGCAAGGTGATATAACCCGTTCTACGCCGACAGATTTCATTGCCCAAACATTAGCTCTGTAATTGATTAAATGAGGCAGGATAGTATGATTTCTGCCATGACGCGGCATAAATGCCACTTTGTGAGGGCCAATCTGTCCTATAAAAAGATTATCACTCGGCATCCCATATGGAGTTTCTACACGAACTTCTTCAATGTTATCTAAGAATTTATAAAATCCGGATCCGCCGAATACACCAATTGTAGCTAACTTTTTATCTGTCATAAATTGCTCCTTATCATAAAATTTAATATAGGGATTTTATCAGAAACAAAAACTTTATGCAAATCTATGAAAATGTAAAGAAAAATTTCATTTGTTAGGTGTGCCAAAAGGTAGATTTATTGTTAAAAAAACACTCAAAAATATAAAATTTATATTTACTAAAAGTCTTTCAGGAAGCAGTTTTTAGGCTATCCTTACATTTTAATTTTCAAATTTAGACTTGAAATTAAAAATTTTTGTAATATGATAGGTGTATAAATTTCATTCTTAAAAGTTAAAACTTGACAAAAAAGAGAGAGTGAACTTGCTTTTAAGAATTTTCAATTTACAACTAGAGGATTACATTTTGAAAAAACTATTACTTTTCACTATTATGCTCGTGCTGTTGTGCGTTGCACCTGCCCAGGCGGCAGATGTCAATACGGTAAAAGCAATAATCGTGAAACACGCCATTGAAATGGGTGTTGATCCGGCAATTGCTTTAAGTATCGCCAGAACAGAATCAGGCTTTAGCCACAATGCACGCAGCAATCATGGTGCAGTAGGGGTATTTCAATTAATGCCTTCAACAGCCAGGAGAATGGGGCTTAATCCATACTCATTAAATGACAACATTAAAGGCGGAATTATGTATTATAAATCTATGTATAAAATGTTTGGTTCCGTCGAGTTGGCACTTGCAGCATATAATGCAGGCCCGGGTAACGTAAAACGTTATAAGGCTGTTCCTCCGTATGCTGAAACAAAGCGTTTCGTAAGCAAGATTATGAAGGATTACAATTATTATAAAGCAAATCCAGATCCTGCTATGATAAATGCAAAAGCTGCTGCTGCTAAAAAGCCGGCTGCAGCGACAGTCACAACTGCTAATAAGCCAAAAATTCCTGCTGCTACTTTGGAAATTGTAAAAGCCAAAGATGTTCATGCAGTTAAAGTTGAAGTTGTTGACGAAACACCAATTGATTTAGAAATAGAAGCAACTTCGCTTGCTATTTAATTTAAATCGTAAAACTACGAAGCCGTCAGTATAATCACTGACGGCTTTTTTGTTAGAGTTTCTGTTTTTCAGTCTGATTATTTGTCCCGGTAAAAGATGTGAAGGCTTAACAATATGCAGTTTTGGATTTTTTAAAAATCTGCATGGATATTACTCCAAAAAGATAGTCTTTACGTTTTTTTAAAATAAAACCTTCTGATTCAAATTCGCGAATGAGATTTTCAGGAGTAAAAAATTCTTTCTTGGATTTAACAAGATATTCATATGGAATTTTGTTTCCGTAAAACAGGCGTATTAACTTGGATGCAATAAAATCAAATATTTTGGATATAAAATTCTTTTCTCCGAAATCAAGATGCATAAACTGTCCGCCATCTTCCAAGACACGAAAACTTTCTTTTATCGCAGCTTTATAATTTTCAATGTTGCGCAGACCAAAACTCATAGTGACAATATCGAAGCTGTTGTTCAAAAACGGAAGATGCGTGCAGTTTCCTTCTAAAAAAGTTATATCAGGGTATTTTTTACGCGCAATCTGAATCATTTTTTCTGAAAAATCAATCCCTGTTATATCAATATATTTGTTCCGCCTCCTTAAATAACCTGATATATCTCCTGTACCGCAGCATTCATCAAGCACTCTCATGTTATTTTTTATATTAAGTTCCTTAACTGCTTTTTTCTTTATAATTTTGTGCAGACCGAGAGATATAAAATTGTTGTTAGCATCATAATGTGTTGCAATCTTATTAAACATATTTTTTATATCATCCGGATTTTTTGAAACTGTCATAAAATTTAACCTTATTGCATAACGTGAATATTATCATATAATATTAATTATGAAAATAGCTTTTGTTCCAATAGACAACAGGCCTGTTTGTTACCAGCTTCCAAGAATGATTGCGGCTCTTAATTCAGAGATAGAATTTTTTATTCCTCCGATAGAGTTTTTGGGTGATTTAAAAAAATCTGCAAAAGTTGAAGATTTGTTTGAGTGGCTTAATAAGCTGCCGGAACTTGATTGTATAATTTTATCGCTTGATACACTTGCGTATGGAGGTCTTATCCCGTCACGCAGATGTAAAAATTCATTTGAGGAGATAAAACAGCGGCTTTTACGTTTGAAAGAGATTTTAGCTGAGAAGAAGGCAAAAATATTTGCATTTTCGTCAGTTATGCGAATTTCTAATAATAATATTAATGAAGAAGAAAAAGACTACTGGAGCTTATACGGCACTCAAATTTTCAGATATTCGTATGATTTTCATAAATACGGGATTTCGAAACTTTATATCCCGGCTGAAATTTTACAGGATTACCTTGCAACCCGAAAACGAAATTTTACTGTAAATAAGCTTTATCTTGATTGGCAAAAAGAAGGACTTATAGATACTCTTATTTTTTCAAAAGATGATTGTGCAGAATACGGATTTAATGTTATGGAGGCAAAGGAGTTGGAAAGCCTTGGCGGTATCACGAAAACCGGCGCAGATGAAATTCCTCTGTCGCTGTTAGCAAGAGCTTGCAGACGCAGTATCTCTGTTGCCCCGGTGTTTCTGGAACCGGAGTGTAAAAATTTGATTTCAAACTATGAAGATATTTCAATCGAAAAATCTGTTCTGGGGCAGCTGGAACTTGCAGGGTGCTCTGTTACAGACGAAAAAAATGCAGATGTTCTTTTGTATGTTAACAATTTCAAAAAAAATCAGGGCGAAATTGTGATGAAAAAGAAAACAGAAGCTTTTTCCGGGGTATGGCATGCTCCTGAAAAACAATATATTGCAGCGGATGTGAGGTTTGCAAACGGCGCGGATAATGAATTTGTAAAACAGCTTTTTGCTGCAGGTTTAGATGAAAAGTTCCTTGGATATTCAGCCTGGAATACTTCGGCCAATACTCTTGGTAGTCTTATCTGTGCAATGAAGTATACAACATGTAAAAGTCCGGAGTTTAAGCGGCTCCAGGCCGTAAGACTGCTTGATGACTGGGCTTATCAGGCAAACGTACGGCAGCAGCTTGAAATACCTGATGTAAATGTTCTTACCGAAAAAATGAAACCCTATGAAGAACAGGTAAAGCAGCTGCTGCAATTTGATTTTACCGCTAAATACAGTTTTCCGTGGGAAAGATTATTTGAGGTGCAAATTGAGCTTAGCTGAACTTATATTGCTTTCTGTTGCGCTCGGAATTGACTGCCTTGTTGTATCTTTTTCGCAAGGGTTGATTTTTAATTCAAACCGATTTCGTAATTCTTTGGCACTTGCGTGTACAATGGGGTTGTTTCAGGGAATTATGCCTTTAATAGGTAGTTTCGGCGCCTCTGCCATAAGCAGGTATGTTGAAACTTTTGCTGATTGGATAGTTTTTGCAATATTTATGCTTCTTGGTTTGAAATTTATTTTTGAGGCTTTTCAAAATAGTGAAGAGGAAGCTAAAATTTGCTGTATAGGATTTAAATGTCTTATGGCAATGGGTTTAGCAACAAGTATTGATGCATTTGGGGCCGGGGTGAGTTTGCATTTTTCAGGTGTTAATATCTTGTATGCAGTTCTCATTATCGGGCTGGCTTCGTTCCTTCTGTCTGTTCTCGGGTTTGTAATCGGCAATTCCTTAAAACATTTACCTTCTAAATATCTTGAAATTTGCGGAGGTTTAATATTAATCGGATTTGCCGTAAAAGCATTAATATAAAAAACGGCCTTTGCATTGAAAGACCGTTTTTAAGTTTAGAAAAAATTTATTTATGAAAAATATTTGCTTGCATCAATTCTTTCGCGTTCAGTTTCTGTTGCTTCGATAAACGGCATAGCTTTTATATTAAATATCATTGCAACAAGCGAACTTGGAAAAATTTCTACGGCATTGTTCAATTCTTTAACTGCAGCGTTATAGAATCTTCTTGCGGCTGCAATATGTTCTTCCTGTTCATTGTAAGTCTGCATTGCCTGCATCATTGTTTGGTCAGATTTTAATTGCGGATAATTTTCTACGGAAACCATTAACTGACCCATCATAGAGCTGATTTTGCTGTCTAAATCAATTTTTTCCTGCGCTTTTGTCATATCAGCAGGGATTTTTGCTGCTTCTGCGCGAAGTTTTGTAATATTTGTGAGCAGTTCTCTTTCGTGTTCCATAAATTTGTTTGCAATAAACAAAATGTTTGGAATTAAATCATATCTTTTCTTTAACTGAACATCAATACCGGAAAATGCTTCTTTTACATTATTCTTTTTCTTGATTAAAGAAACATAAATCATGTAAATTGCAATTATAATTGCAATAATGACAATCGTCGAAATTGACATTCCAGGCTGCATAAATGGTACGAATTGTTTTTCCATTTCAAAATCCTCTTATACTTATAAATTGATATATATACTGTAACAGTATATATTAGTTTGTTTTTATAAAAACATCTAAAGAGTTGATTTTTGACTAAATTACTAAATTATGATACACTCAAGTTAGATTTGATAGTCAGACTGTATGGGGTATGTAATTTATGAAAAAAAGTTTATTAATATTGTTTTTGGCGGCTTTAACACTGCCTGTTTACTCAGCTGAAGTAGAGGTTCCGAAATCAGAGTCTGTTAAATATTTTTCACAGCCGCAGGATGCAAGATTCAGATATGATCTGCCGGATAATTTTTCGTTTAAAAAGAATCCTAAAAAAGAAGCTGTAAATGATGATGAGGAAATTACTCTGGATGAAGAAACCGTAAAACCTGTAAAAAAGGTTATTAAAAAGCTTGAAAACGGTGAACAGCCGGAACAAAAACCGGCAAATCCGGAAGATATGCCAATGAATTATGATTCTTTTCCAAGATATTATGATGCAAATGATATGTTTCAGCAGCAGTTTATGCCAATGCCGACAACAACATTTTAACTCATTAATTGTTAAAGTTTCTTAATAGTACCAGTTATTTTGGCAAATAAAATTATATTTTTGTCTTTATATCTTTGTGTAGTGTGAAAGGAAATTTTAAGCATGACTTCAATTCCGTCATTTAAGGCAAGTTTAATACAAAATGCAGGTGTAAATAAACCTGTATCAGCCCCTTCCGTGGAAGAAATTTTAGCTGATAACAACCAGGCGCAGGCAGCTTTAGATAGCCCTCCTCATAGTAGAAAATCAATGGCTCCTGCAATAGTTACTGCAGCAGTTGCTTTGGCAGCTCTTGGATTTGCTGGACGCGGCGGTATGTTTGGTAAACGTATACAAAAGATTCTCGGTGGAACTCCAAAATTATCTGCGGATAAAGTTCAAGAACGTATTCAAAACAAACTTAATGAGTATATCGGGCGTAGTGATGCTAATCCTTTTGAGATTACAGTATTAAAGAACGGCAAGGCAAAAGCAACACGTGTTAAGACTAACGGTAACAGGGAAATAATTACTTTTGATAAAAATACAGGCCTGCCTGAATTCAGGGTTGAATTTGCGAACACTAAGGGTGATAAGGCTCTTGAATATACAAGTTGGAAAGGCGCCGATATACTGGACGATGGATTTGATGAAGCAAATTCTTTCTTTAAGCAGTATTCAAAAAGTAATTTCAAAAGAAAGCATTTGTTTGGCCCTAAGTATACCACTTCAGAAACTGTATATGGCGAGATGGTTAAAGATGCAGAAAAATCAACCGCTAAAAGAACAACTTCTTATTATAATGATGGCAGCATAAATAAGATTACAGAGGTTGATTCTGCAAGTAATGATATTACCGTTAAAGATATGCTATACGGTAAAGACGGACAGCCTAAAGGTATAGAGGTTATTAGAAACGATATTCCGATTATAAGAAAACTAAAAGGCGAAAATGCAATTACGGTTGATGCCCCTAATCGTAAAACTTCATTCTTTAGTAAGTTAGGGGATTTCTTCTCTATTCAAAAGAAGAATGTAATTGAATAGAAAATTATTCTGAACCGGTATATTGAAACCAGAACAGATAGAAGAACGTAAAAATTCGGAGATTGCCTTACTTTTAGAATATTTTAGAATATTATCAAATATTTAATATATGAGGTATATTAATATGAAAGCGGGTATAAATGAATTACGAAAATAAATGTGCAGAAATCGATAAATTAAAGGCTGAATTAGACAAATACAGACCGTTTGATGAAAATACAGTCAAACAGTTAAAACAATATTACAAAATTTCTTTAACATATACCTCAAATGCACTAGAAGGAAATACGCTTACGGAGTCAGAAACAAAAGTAATTATTGAAGATGGTATTACAATAGGCGGTCATCCAATACGTGAAATACAGGAAACGCTGGGGCATTCCAAAGCCTATGATTTCATTTATACCTTAATTAGCAAAAATGATATTTCGGAAGATGATATTTTAACTCTGCACAAACTATTTTATGAACAAATAAGTTTGGAATATGCCGGAAAATACAGAGATAAAGGAGTTATTATTACCGGAACTACATACGAACCACCCTCACCGGCTGAAGTTCCGGCTCTGATGAAAAAATTTATATGTGAACTAAACACAAAGAAAGATGAATTACATCCGGTTGAACTTGCAGCGTGGGCGCATTTTCAACTTGTAAATATCCATCCGTTTATAGACGGAAACGGCAGATGTGCAAGGCTTTTATCTAACCTTATTTTATTAAAAGCAGGTTATACCGTGATAATTATTCCGCCAATTGTTAGAGCTGATTATATTGAAACCCTAAAACAAGCGCAGACCAGACATAACACAAAAGCCTTTATAAACTTTATATCTGAAATGGTACTTGAATCAATGAAAGATTATTTACGGATAGTTAAGCTCTTAGCATACTAACAGGCATGAGTGGAAGATGTCTGAAAAAGTTAAACCTTTTAGATGTTTTGAAATTATTTTGTGCATCAAAAAAGAGGGCTGAAACCCTCTTGTATATTAATTTGGGTCCGGAGGGGCTCGAACCCTCGACCAATTGATTAAGAGTCAACTGCTCTACCAACTGAGCTACAAACCCAAATGTCACATAAAAAATTTATCACCAAAACCCAGAAAAATCAAGTCCAAATTTAAGAATCAATAATTCCGCCGCCAAGAAGTATATCATCATCATAAAATACCACTGACTGCCCTATTGCAATTGATTTTTGTAAATTTTCAAACTTAACAAAAACTTTTCCGTCTTGCTGCGGTGTAACTGTTACTTCTGTTGGTTTTTGGGTTGAACGGATTTTAGCAAGACATTTAATCTCTTTTGTTAATTTATCAAAAGGAATCCAATTCAAATCACAAGCGGTTAATGAATCTTTCATTGTATCATCTCTGCCGCCTACAACAACTTCATTTGTTTCTTTTCTTAATTCAAGCACATATAATGGTTCTGAAGCAGATATTCCAAGCCCTTTTCTCTGGCCTATTGTATAATTCCAAATTCCATCATGAGTGCCGAGAATTTTTCCTGTCTTATCTACTATATTTCCCTTTTTGGGCTTAACTTCCAGCAGTTCGTTGTAATCTCCGGCGTAAAAGTCCTGACTGTCAGGTTTGTCAAAAACTTTCAGTCCGTGTTTTTCTGCAATTGAGCGAATTTCTTCTTTTGTGTAAGTGCCAAGAGGCATAAGTATTTTTGAAAGCTGCTCTTGTTTTAATCTATATAAAAAGTAGGACTGATCCTTGTTTTCGCTCAAGCCGCGTTTTAAAATGTATCTTTCGCCGGTTTTTTCGACTCTTGCGTAATGTCCTGTTGCAAATTTGTCAAATTGTATACCATTTGCAAGTGCCATTTTAGGAAGAATATCAAATTTTATTAAACTATTACATAAGATGCACGGATTTGGGGTTCTGCCGTTTAAATACTCCTTTTTAAAGTTCTCTAATACGATTTCTTCATACTGCTCAGCACAGTCAAATACATACAGAGGAATACCAATACTTGCGGCTATTTTTTTTGTTTCTTCAATATCCTGAATTTTATCCGGGCCGTAACACGCAGCGTGAGTCGGTTTGTTACCGCTCATAGATGCAAGTTTTTCCTGAATTTTCTTATGAATTTCTTTTTTGCCCCATATAGACATTGTAGCGCCGATAACTTCGTGCCCCTGTTCTTTCAGCATCAACGCTGTAACTGAGGAATCTACACCGCCTGACATTCCAACTAAAATTTTCATTCTAAATTCTCCTTAGTACCGGTTTCCGGAAGTTTTGCCGGAAACAGCAGATAGCATAATGTAATAACTGCTGCAGCACCAATTGTAACCTGAGCAGGATAAAATATCAAATCGTTAGAGTTTAAAATTAAAGGCAGCAGTAAAATAGCTCCTGCTGGAGGAAATAAAGTTTTGATTTTTTCAAAACTGAAAAACAAAATTACACATGCTAAAATTGCAGCTATCATAAGCGGCAAATGCATATAAACATTTATTAATAACCTTGCTCCGGCTCCGGTTATTGCAGCTATCACAATTACTGCAAAAGTTTTCAAAGGAATTTTTCTTACAGGATTAGCCGGATTAGAAAATGCGGTAAATGTCACAATAAGCGGAGGTGCTATAAAATAGATGTTTCTGGTTTCCATCGGAACAAGTGCCAGCAGCATCAAAACAACTAATAATTTGCTCCATCTTTTTATTTGTGCTTTGGTATCAAAATTACATGGGTGATAATGATTTACCGGTTTTATATGGAACTTTTCCATTAAGTATTGGGCGCCTATAATAACGAGCGCCATAACCGATACCGCTATCGGGTAAATCCAGCTTGTTGTCTGCATATAAACAGGAAGGATACAGGCTGATATAATCGGAATTAGATTTGTTTCGGTAACGGTAAGAGAAATTCCGGTAAATGCATAACAAATAAGCACCTGTATAATCATCGGGGCATGAATATACCTTACGGTAAGTACACCTACAAGCGCAGCTAGTGTGACAAGTATAAATAATTTTCTTTTATTACTTTCCCAGATTTGTTTTTCAGATATCCAGGCGCCTATTGCAAGAGCTGCTATTTCAGGGAAGATTATTTCTTTTTCTCCGCTTAATTCAGCTATAAGAAGCATTAAGCAGATTAAAATTGTCGCGAAAATGTATCGTTCATATCTGAAAATTTTTATAAACCGGCTATTCATATAAATTAAATATAGAGCTTATTTTATATTTTTGCAAGCTTAATTCTTTAACCGTAATTTTCCGGTAGCAGCATCTACTTCCCAATTATCGGAAAGTTTATAAACAACAAATCTTCCATGTTCACCTTTACCGGATTCTGCTTTGTTATTTGAATAAGTTCCCCAGCCAAGATTGTCCGTGGCGTCGCTGTAACCCTGTCCGTTACCGTTAGTAATTGCAATATGTCCAGCCTGATCATCATATGTGCTTCCGCTTTCCGGTTCCCAAATAACAATACATCCTGCCGGCAAACTGCTTAAATCTGATGCGTTAATACTTCTTGCTGTACCATCTCCTGTTTCAACATATTCTATTGGAGTAAACATTTCAGGATGCGCTGCAAACCAGTTTTTAACATATTTTGGTTCACTGCCATATTTTATCATCTCGCTTACATCTATGCCTGCATTACTCATTGCTTCCTTAACACCTGTTAAGCAGTAGCCGCTGTTATTATTGTTTGGATTTTGGGCTACAACATTATGTGCGGCTTGGGCAAGAGTTTTTGCTTCATTAGATATTTGCCCGGAGGTTGTATTAACGTTTACACCTTTTGCTTTTTCATGCATAAAGCCGCGGCGTTGTCCGTTTACACCTACGTAGCTGGTGCTTCCGGTATTTGTACTTTGTTCTCTGAGTACCTTTGGATTTTCAGCACTTGCATTATAAACTTTACTATGATTATTCAGATATTCTTGCCGGAAGCTATCTTCTGCAGCCCCGACAGTTGATGCATATTTAGAACGCAGTTGTGATGCTTCTTGTGCTGAAATTCCATCGGAAGTATTTATAGAGCCGTTATTTACTTTTGATTTTAATTCTTTTAAATGTTTAAGTAAAAGCTTGATGTCAGAATTGGTTAATGATTCTATTTCGTCTTTTCTTAACCCGAAATCAAATCCCAGTTCTCCATTTTGCAATGCCGAAATAAGCTGATTGCGCAGATTTGGATCTATACCTTTTTGAGTTAGAATTTGTCGCAGCTCCTTTATTTCAGTTGATGTATTCATGTGTTTGGCTTTGTCAGTGTACATTGCAGGCAGAAATACAACTCCGCCCATTTCTCCGTTGTTTGTCATATCAGAAAACGCTCTTGTCGCTTCTTCTTTGTTCTCAGCTTCGGTGCGGGAAGCCTTATTCTCAACTAATTGGTATTTTTGAGTGTATTCCCGGACTGTTCTTGTATATTCCCAGCCCTGAGGTTTAAATGTTCCGTTTAATAAAGAAACTGCTTCTCCACCGTTCCAAAGTGCACATAACGCATCCTGTCTTGTTATATTGTTTTTCCAGGCTTCTGTGTTACCGGTTTTTTCGGCAATTCCATTATTATTAATCTCCCAGCCGTTATACACTACCATTGTATCTTGAGCTGCTTCAACTCCGTTTTGGTATTTTACTGTATCAAGTCTTTTGTTCAAACTTGAAAGTACGACCATTGTTGCCATTGCGGAAATTTCCGGATCTTCAAGCTGTTTTTCGTCTGTTATTCCTAAAGCTTCCATATTACGTTTTATTGTCGGGTCTTGGGTATGCAGAGTGAATTTTAATTGAGTTATACCGTAAGACCAATCTCTTACCCCGACGACATCTGCGTTTCTTAATACATCTTTTGCTTTCTGGCGTGTAGTCATTTCTCCGAAATTTGTTTCTTTTCCGGCAATTCCTATTGCGGTCTGCGCCAATACATTGTAGGTATCGTTGTCAATATTAAGCTGACGCATTAATTTTTCTTTATTGTTAACTAAAGAATCTGCAAATTCTTTTGCGTTTTCAGGCGCGTCAGCCGGCATGCTGAATGAAATATCAGCAGCAATATTAAGTTTTTCTGTTGGTTTCTGAGTTGGTTCTGTATTAACCGTTGCTTCTTTTATAACCTTGTTGGTTTTAAGTTTGCCTTCTTTATAGCTTCCTTCCACAACCCTCCCGTCTGTGTAAGTTGTGGTTTGGGTTATAAAATAATCTTCTTTTGTAATACTGTCATTTCGGTTCCGCATTGCTGCATTTATTGCCTTTTTTCCGCTATTGAAAGGATCTAAAACACGGAACGAATTCCAGGCATCTTTTACTCCTTCTACTCCGGCTTCCAGTGAACTCATATTTTCCTGCCAGGCTTTATCTGAAAGTTCTGTTCGTATTTCTTTTACATTTTTGTATTCAATATTTGTTTGAATTACTTCGTAATGTCCTGTGGAAGAATTATATTCAATTCTGGCATTGCCGCCGCTCTGTTTCTGCATTTGTGCCGCGATATCCTGGTATTTTTGCGGCGCCGGTTTCGCCTTCATAACTGTCTTTTTGCCGCCGGCATATGTGGTTTCATTTATTTGTCCGTTATTATATTTCTGGGTGTAAGTAGATATGCTTCCGTCCGGATTATATTTTATTTCTATTTCTCCGATTTTATTTTTGGTCATGTAATTTCCGGCGGTTACACGGATATTATATCCTTCATTACTATTTCCGGAAATTTCGTATGTATCACCGCTCTTTTTTAAGTCTGCAATTTTGTCTTGTATGGCTTTCGGGTATTGACT
>CALUUU010000026.1 GCA_944324035.1 Candidatus Gastranaerophilales bacterium | reverse complement strand
GATTATTACTCCGCTGTCGCCTTCGACATCATTTACAACTTCCGCAAAAAATTCATCTCCTTCTATATTTATATTTGAATCCAGCACCTGTGATACTGTCATATGGATTACATCGGAGCGTTCAATGTATTCAACTTCTCCGGTAAACAACTCGCTTTCAAGTTCCTTTCTGAACTGTTCGCTTTTTTCTGCGTGGCCTTCCAGAACGGGTGCTGCAAAAACAGATGTATTTGTGCTAAGAAACATTATTAACAGGAATATTGAAAAAATTCTTTTCATATTTAATATTATACTATTTCAAAAAAAGATTGCCACATTTTAACATTTTTGATAAACTTAATTTGTATAAGAAGCTGAAAAGGAGTCTTTTATGGTAAATAAACAAAAACGCTGGTACGATGCGGATCCTGTTTTAAGCAGGGCAATTGCATTATGGGAAAAGGCTGAAGAACAGCTCCAGACTATATGCGCAGAATATGTACTTGATAAGCTGAAAGACTTCGATTTTAAAATGTCATTGGAAGAGCAGTATAATTATATATTGAGGCGCTGGTATGACAAAAATGTGACTGTTTCACATGCTATGGAGTACATAAAAAGAGCTCCGTTTGAACTTCGTCATGAACTTGCTCTTGACATTATTGAATATATTGAAAAAATGGAAGCTGAAAAAGATAAACAATAATTTGTAAATATTTTGATATTTAATAAAATTTTGTTACGATAAAAGTATGATTAGGGTATTATTGATATCTCAGAGAGCTGAGGTTATAAAAAAGTATGAAGTATTAGTCGGCAAGCTGCGTTTTGAGTTTGCAGCGATGTCTGATGTTGGATTGATTTCTGATTATCTTGCTGCTTCAAATTGCGGAATTGTAATTTTTGATATTTTGTCAGGCAATATTGATTTTAAATCTGTTATAAATAAGTGTAGAGCATTGATTGAAACTTCAGCTTTGCTTTTCATTGTTCCTGAAAAATTTTGTGACCGTGAATTAATAAAAATTGCAAACGGTTTTTTATTTGACGGAATGTGTGATGAGTTAATCAGCGGGACGATTTCAATGAATGTCAGAATGCGTTCGTCATTGGAAAAGCTTTCAGATACAAACAGAGAGCTGGCAGACAGTAACTACAGATTAAACGCGCTTTATTCAACCAGTTCGCAGTTCGCAGGTACATTGGATAAAGAAAAACTTATAAATTACATGCTTGAAGGGATGGATAAAGCTTTAAGCTATTCTCTAATCCTTACACTTTCTTTTTGTACGGAAGATGAACCGGTTTTGTTGATAAATTCTCTTTATGAGTTGTCACCGGAATTAATTGATGCTTTAAAAATGCGAATGGTTCTGCATTACAAATCTTTGTTTAATAACGAAGAACTTCCTTATCCGGTTGATGCGGCATCTCTTAAGGTTAAAAAGTTTGTAAAATACCCTGCAAGCAGATTTAATTTTACTTTATTTCAGTTTGATAATATGTTTTCTCCTATTTCTTTGGGGGATAATTTTTTCGGATGTGTTGAAATTTTTAAGGAAACTCCGTTTTCTACCGAAAATGCAACGTGTTTTCAAACGATAGCACAGCAGGTTTCCTTACCTTTAAAAAGTGCTACGCTTTATCAGGAATTAAAAGACACTAATCATAAACTGGAACGACTCGAGAGATTAAAATCTGAATTTATTTCTATTGTTTCGCATGAACTCAGGACTCCGCTGACTTCTATTAAAAATTCCCTGGATATAATGAGCAGCGGCAAGTGTGGTGAGCTTACTCCGGCATATGAAAAATTCCTTTCTATGGCAAAACGTAATGCTTTAAGGTTATCAGGCATTATAAATGATCTTCTTGATTTGTCGAAAATTGAAGCCGGGAAAATGGATTATCACTTCAAAGATATGGATATAAATTCTGTGATAGAAGATGTAAAAAACGCTCTCTCTGTGCTTGTTAAGGACAAAGGCCTGAAGCTTGTGACAGATGAATGCATGGAGCTACCAAAGGTTCATGCAGATTCACAAAGGCTGGAACAGGTTCTGACAAATCTGGTATCAAATGCGGTAAAATTTACCCCTGAAGGAAAGTCTATTATTGTCAAGTCAGAATTTTCAAATGCTAAAAATCTGCATTATGAGGAATGTTTTGCTCCTGTTATGGAAAAACTTGACGGCAATTATGTTGTTGTAAGTGTTAAAGACGAAGGTATAGGAATTGCCAAGGAAAATTTACTTCATGTATTTGATAAATTTGCCCAGATTGAAAATTCACTATCAAGAAAAGTTGGTGGTTCAGGGCTTGGGCTGCCGATTGCAAAGCAATTAATAGAAGCTCATAAAGGAGCTATTTGGTGCGACAGCGAAGAAGGCAAGGGAACAACTTTTTATTTTGCAGTACCGGTAATATAAAAATTAAAAAAGCGGTTTAGATAAACTGAAACCCTAAAACTAGACAAAATAAAAAAGTCGGTTTTAGGGGTCAGTTCAATATAAGCTATTTTTTTAATTTTAAATTAATTATTTTGCGAACAATAATCCGGGTTCTGTAAAATAGTTTGCAGATATTCCGGAACCGGAACTGCTTTGTCTAAAGTTGAATTATCAACACTGGATAACGACTTAATTCCGCTTGATGATATCTTTTGAGCAACAGATAATGGAACCTGGCAGTTGTAACCGTTAAAAGAAAAACCGCATTTTCCGTTTTTAAGTCCGGTTACTCTAAGAGTTTTACTGGTTCCCGGTGCACATGTCTGCATTTTACGATAAACTGCAACAATAGAACCGTCAGGCAATCCAAACCCCTGTGCCGAATTTGTGCTATCCGGAGTTTTTATGGCATTATCAATTACTTCATATTGGACAAAAGCCTCTTCTGCAAAAACCATCATCCCAGACACAACCACAAGGCTAAATAAAACAGCGATTAATTTTTTCATTATTCACTCCTTTTTATTTATTAAATTCTTCAAAGAATTTTCTTAAAATTTCCTGTCCTTTAATCATAGATTTATAATCCACATTTTCCTCAGCAGAGTGCATATTATGTACATCAGCTAAGCCTACAAGAAACGGGATGAACTTTTCGCCTTTTGAATTGATACTGTTTGCATAAATATGAGTTTCTGCACCGGCATGGAAGGAACCTATTTCAGCATTAACACCGCAGGCTTTTGCCGCAACTTCAAACATTTGAGGAACATAATTATCCCACGATTTTTCAAAAGGAGGAAGATGCTCTTCGAAAGTCAAATCAGCGTGCGCAATTCCTTCATATTCCTTGTTGAAATCATCAACCTGAAAACGCATAAGATCTTTTAATTCTTCTTCGTGTTCTCTGCTTGAGCTCCTGATTGAATAGGAAGCTTTTGCATCAGTATTAATAATGTTAGTAACATTAACGTTACCCGCAGCAATTCCGCCTAAATTACACGAAGTAACAACATTATGATTTTCATCAGAATAAAATACACCTTGCGGCAGCTCTGCAATCAAATCAGCAATAAGTTTGGCCGCATTTTCACGGCTTGTATCAGCAATATCAATACCGGAATGCCCGCCTTTAAATGAATGAACTTCCAGAGAAGCAAGAGTATAACTTGCACCGGATGTCATAAACTGCCCTAAACTATCGCTATCCAGAACCAACACATATTTTGATTTCATCTTACCAAAATCAAGATTATGGATACCAGACATTCCGGATTCTTCATCTCTTGTAAATACAACTTCCAAACCGCCATGTTTTATATCAGACTTAGCAAGAAATTCCGCGAAATATAGTGCATTCGCAACCCCTGCTTTATCATCAGCACCAAGAGTTCTGTCTTTTGCATGAATCAAACCGTCATCATCCAGGTAAACATTAACAGGAGCATCATCGCCGATAACATCCATATGGGAAGACAGCGCAAGAGGCTGTTTTGTTTCATCAGTAGGCGGAATATAAATATAAACATTTCCGTAATCATCCAATTCACAGGAAATATTTTTTTCATCACAATAATTTTTAATATACTTTGCAACATCCGCTTCCTTCAAAGAAGGAGAAGGAATTTGCGCAAGGTTACAAAATAAATCAATCAACTCATTTTCTTTTCTTAAATCATTAATATTCATATTATCACTCCATTCAGGACATTCATAATTTTATAATAGCATATAATTTTTATTATAACAAATAATTAATTCTTTATCAGATTGTATCAAAATATAAAAATCTACTATACAAAAACCTATAATTATGATATGCTAAAGACAGATGTAGTAGTTAAATATTTTTGGAAATATATGCAATGATAATTATTTAAATTTTTCGTTTAAATAAGGGCTCGATAGGTTAAATGTATCGGGCATTGTGTGTATTATAAAAAAATAGAAAAGGATAAGGTAATACTCAATGGGAATTCCGTTAATTCTTGCGATTATTGCGGTAATAGCCTTAGTCGCGGTGTTGTTTGTCCAGCACAACAAGATGAAATCTGTTCTCCAGAGCGTGGAAAAAGATCGTATTGCTCTTGCGGAGAAAGAGAAAATTTTATTCAAAGAAGCAAAAATTAAAGCAATCGAAGAGCTTCAGGATGACCGGGAAAAATTAAATGAAGAAGAAAGAGAGAGAAGACAGGAATTAACCCGTCAGGAAGCAAAACTTGCAAAGCGTGAAGATATGCTTGAAGATAAAATACAGGAATACACAGATAAAGATCTTCAGGTTCAGCGTAAAATAGATGAATTATTAGAAAAAGAAGATTACCTGGCAGAAATAGTTCAGCGTCAGACCTCAGAACTTGAACGTATTGCAGGAATGACTGTAGAAGAGGCTAAAAATACGCTTCTTGAGCAGCTTAAACATGATCTTGCACAGGAACAAATGACATTAATTCGCGAGAATGAAGCTAAAATTAAAGAAACAGCACTGGAAAAATCAAAAGAAATTCTTTCTACAACGATGCAAAGGTGCATGATAGAGCAGGTTGTGGAAACAACAGTTTCAGTCGTAGCCCTTCCTAATGATGAAATGAAAGGACGCATAATAGGGCGTGAAGGAAGAAATATCAGAGCATTGGAGACATTAACTGGGGTTGACTTAATAATAGATGATACTCCTGAAGCCGTTGTATTATCAAGCTTTGATCCGGTTCGTCGTGAAGTTGCAAAACTTGCACTGGAAAAACTTATCGTAGACGGCCGAATCCATCCGGTTAGAATAGAAGAAATGGTAGAAAAAGCCAACGAAGAAATAGAAAAGAAAATTTGGACCGAAGGTGAAAATGCGGCATTGGATATGGGAGTTATGGGCTTAAATAAAGAGCTGATAAAAACCTTAGGCCGCCTTTATTACAGAACAAGTTACGGTCAAAATGTTTTAAAACATTCTCTGGAAGTAGGACACATAGCAGGAATGCTGGCTGCAGAATTAGGGGCAAATGTAGCTGTAGCAAAACGAGCAGGTCTTTTGCATGATATTGGAAAAGCAGTTGATCAAACCCAAGAGGGAACCCATATTCAACTCGGAGTTGAACTTGCCGCACGCTACGGAGAACGTCCTGATGTAATTCATGCAATAGAAGCACACCACGATGATGTTGTAGCTAACACAATAGAAGCGGTGCTGGTTAAAGTTGCAGACGCAATTTCTGCAGGAAGACCCGGTGCAAGAAGAGATACTCTTGAAATTTATATCAAGAGATTACAAAAAATTGAAGAAATTGTTAACAGCTATGAAGGTATAAAACAATCATTTGCAGTACAGGCAGGCAGAGAAGTCAGAATTATCGTACAGGCAGAAATGTTTGACGATCTTGCTTCTCAAAGATTGGCGCGTGATGTAGCAAAACGAATTGAAGATGAGCTTGATTATCCGGGTCAAATCAGAGTTACTGTTGTTCGTGAATTCAGAGTAACAGAAATTGCAAAATAAAGTTAATATAAAAATCTACCCTGAAATAATCTTCAGGGTAGATTTAAAATAATAAATAAGAGTAAAGATATGAGTGATGATAAAACAGTAAAAATAATATTTTTCGGAGATATAGTAGGGAAACCCGGCCGGCATGCTGTAAGAGATTTCTTAGCCGCGCACGATTATAAAAACTATTTTGTCATTGCTAATGTTGAAAATGCATCTCACGGTTTTGGGCTTACTGAAAAGAATTATAATGAATTATCCGAATATGGCATAGACTGTATGACATCAGGAAACCATATTTGGGACAAACGCGATATTTTTAACTACATTGATAATGCACCTAAGCTTCTGCGTCCGATAAATTACCCGAAAACAGTAATAGGGAAAGGCTCTGCTATTTTTGATTTTAATGGTTTAAAAATAGGAGTAATAAATATTCTCGGACGTGTTTTTATGAACCTTATGGATTCACCATGGGAGCTCATTAAAACAGAGATTGCGCAAATAAAAGAAATAACACCGATAGTTATTATTGATTTTCATGCAGAGGCAACTGCTGAAAAAATATGTTTTGCCAAATATTGTGCAGATTTAGGATGCTCTGCATTTTTTGGCACACATACACACGTACAGACAGCAGATGAAAGCATAATTAATAATATGGGCTATATAACAGACGCAGGATTTTGCGGAGCTAAAGATAGTGTAATAGGTATGGATTATCAAACATCATTAAACAGGTTTTTGACAAGTATGCCGGAGCGCTACGAGATAGCAGACAGCACAAGTTTACAAATTAATGCGGTTGAAGTTGAGATAAATACCGATACAGGATATGCTGTTGCTATAAAAAGGATTTTTAGTAGTAGTAATGAAATAGAAGAGGAAAAAAGTCAATGAAGTCAGATTTTCATATCCATACCTATTTTTCTGACGGTGTTTTTTCGCCCGAGAAAATAGTTGACACAGCCATTGATGTCGGCCTGCAAGTCATTGCACTCACCGACCACGATAATATTTTGTCATATCAGGTGGCACAAGACTATATAAAAAACACAGGGAAAAAACTTGAAGTTATACAGGGAGTTGAGATAAATACCTTATACAAAAATTATGAAGTACACATCCTTGGTTATATGATGGATACAAATAACAAAGATTTTCAGGAAGTACTTAAAATCCAGCAAAAAGCAAGAATTGAACAGGTAAACCAAATTATTGACCTCCTTGCCAAAAAAGAAGGTATCAAAATAAAATTTGAAGACATAAAAAAACAAGTAGCAGAAGGCGGAAGCATAGGCCGTCCTCATATAGCAAAAGCGATAACAAATGCAGGCGGAACATCAAGCGTTATTGAAGCGTATGCAAAATATATTCATGACGATTCCCCGGTGTATGTTCCAAGAAAAACAGTATCACCGCAGGATGCTGTTGAAATAATTTATGATGCAGGAGGAATTCCTGTTATTGCGCACCCGCATGATATTGACATTGCAGAAACTCTCATTAAAGAACTAATGACCCACGGACTTCGCGGGATTGAAGCTTATCATAGAAAGCATTCACCGGCCTGCGTGGAATATTTTTCATCAATGGCAGAAAATCTCGGGCTTATCGTTACCGGAGGCTCTGATTTTCATGCACCTAATATTATGAACGGTCAAATAATCCTTGGTAAAAACTTTGTCCCGGAATGGATATATGATAAACTGATGCAGGAAAAGAAATGCATTGATATGGCATAAAAGGAGTAAGTTATGAAACTTTCAGGCTGGCGGGTAGAATATACAATTACGTTATTAATAATATTTGCCGGAATACTTTTATTTATTCCGACATCACTGCAATCAACGGTACAGGCAAACCTTATAACAAAATGGAAAGACTGTTACAATAAACTTACCTATGTCCAGGATGTTATTCTAAAACAGGAAAAACAAGAAATCCTGACAAGTTTCAGGCGTGCCAAAACAGCAGAAGAGCGGGAAGAAATATTTCGTGAAATTCTTAAACCATACTTCAGACTTTATACAACAAAAGCAACGAAACACTATCACAGCAAATTTATGAATGGAGAAAGGGTACCTAAAGACAGTATATATTATTTTACTGACTACTATTTTTCAGATAAGAAAATGGTTGTCGGGATAAAAGATGTTCCAAATGCAGCTGAACAAGAAAACATGTTTCTTATAACAATAGATGTAAACGGTCTGCTTCCACCAAACACCTGGGGCAAAGACATTTTTGGGGCAAAAATATATTCTGACAGGATTGAATCCCTGGGAGAAGATTTGAGCCTTCCTGATATGAAAAATGACTGTTCGCAGGAAGGTACGGGTGTTGCCTGCTCTTATTATTACAAAATAGGAGGAAGTTTTGCAGACTAAGAGTAATATTTGTATTTTTGCTTCATCCTGTGATTATCTTGAAGACATATATTACAAAGAAGCTTCAAATTTAGGAACATTACTGGGCCGGAACGGATTTAATATGGTCTACGGCGGAAGTAAATTGGGATTGATGTGGGCATGTGCCGGAGCTTTGAAAAATGCAGGAGGCAAATTATACGGAGTAATGCCTGAAAAGTTAAATGACTTCGGGGTTTCTGCAAGCATTTGCGATGAATTTTATTTAACAACCGGAATGCGTGAGAGAAAAGCCAAAATGGATGAATTATCAGATGGGGTTATTGCTCTGCCCGGGGGGTTCGGAACTTTAGAAGAAATCTGTGAAATAATAGTTCAAAAGCAGCTTGGCTACAACAATAAACCGATAGTATTTTTAAACACAAATAGTTTTTACGGCAAGCTTTTTGCATTTTTTGAGGATATTATTAACCAAAAATTCGCAAATAAAAAAGCAAAAGATTTATACTACCTGGCCTCTACTCCGGAAGACGCTATAAACTATTTGGTAAACTATGATGTAACAAAACGGCAATTTAATAAAGAAGAATTATACACCCGCTAGATTATTATTTTGTTTATCATTAATAAATTGTTCCGTATTTTTTCGTGACCAGTTTACGTTAGATTTAATAATATTAGCTGGAATTCCAGCTAATACAATATTTTTAGTATCAAATGATTTAGTAACTATTGCCCCAGCTCCTATTATAGTATTATCAGGAACAGATACATCTTTTAGTATCAAGACATTAGAACCACACCAGACATGATTACCTATATTAACTCCGGCTTTAGGCTTATTAAGCAACTCTCCGGTATCAGCATTGTATATTGTATGCGCATCACTGGTTCTTATTTTTATATCATACGAGAACATACAATCATCACCAATTGAAACTTTTAATCCAGATTCATCATGATTTTCAATATTACACCCTATACAGGAAAAATCCTTTCCTATTTCAACTAGTGCAGAATTACCGACAATCATATACATATTGTTTATATTATATTTTGAATCCTTAATTCGTATCCTGGAATTATTACCAATGATAAATTGACAATTATTAAAAAGAAAAGGTTCATAAATTTCAACAGTAGAATTCGAGCCAGAAAAAACCAAATGGAGGCCAGGGATTTCATCAACTTTATGCCTGTATCCTCCTTTGTCTACCAAAAAGATAGAATTTCCAATACCATAACTGACTGCAGTCTGTCCTGCCGGCAACTCAGACAAATGTTTTGCACGCCACCTTTTTCTTATTGCAGAAAAAGGGATTAAACATGATAAAAATATTATCCAACTCTTTTTAAATAATACATTTTTCATAAAATTAATAACTTCTACGCATAAGATCAGACAGTTTTACCTCTCCGGTCTGATTGACAACTTTCTTTGCGGACGGTCTAATCTGCTCTTTTGCCATCTTAAACTGCGACAACCCGACTTTTGTACTGTTATCATCAGAAAAAGTAAATATATCTTTTAAAAATGCTACAATACCTTTCATAACGTATCTCCTCATTTGTATTTGCTAACGATATAATACATTAAACCCGTAGATTATGCAAATTACATTAGATTTTATGCTATATTAGTTATGTATGGAAAGTCAAGAGTTAAATTTGAATAATACTTACTATGAAACTTTAGATGAAAATTTTAAAGAAGCTATAAAACTTGTAGAAAGCAAATTTTCACATAACGAATTGATAAATATGCTTAAATGCGGCAACATCCCGCAAAAACAATTTGCGGCACTTAACCTGGATACAATATCCTCAAAAGAAGAGGCATCTATACTTCTTGATAACCTGACAGGTCAAGACGGCAAAATCAGGGAAGCTGTGTCAATGCGCATTGCGGAATTTATGAATAACCCAACAACTCTTGAATATTTTAAAAACCTAAAAAGCTATGATACTTTTCTGGAAGCAATTATTGATATAAACGGAAATATCTGCAGAAACACAATATCTGCAATAACTAATCTTAAAGATAACGAAGAGTTCTGCAATTACTTTTGCCCCAAACTTATTGAAAAAACCAATAATCTTATATGCATTATTGAAAAATTTAATTTACAAGACGGCAAATACAAAGTAAATAAAGAAGTGTTTAAACTATACTGGTGCCTCGAAACTATATACCACTTCTCTCAAAATATTGAACTTACACAACTGAAAACAATTCTTCTCAGAACAAAAGACATTCAAGACTATACTATAAGAGAAAAAACCGCAAAAATTCTTTCACTCAATTTTAATGACAATGAGTTAAACTCCGCACAAAAACAATTAAAACATGACAAAAACTTTTACGTAAGAAGGTTCTAATAGAACAAGCAACACCCCATGCCGCCGCTGTATACAACATTAAAAAGGTAAATATAAAGATTTGTTACAGAATTTATAAAAAATATATACACTATAAGCAATTTTTAAAGACAATATACCTTTATATAAATGTAAGGGATAACAAAACAGGGAAACAGAAAAGGGGTACAATATGGCAAGAGTATTAATTTCAATGCCTGAACGATTTTTAGACGAAATAGACAACATTGCAAATTCAGAAAACAGAACCCGTTCAGAACTCATCAGAGAAGCATTAAGAACTTACATGTACAGAAATCAGGTAAGAAATTCTAAAAAAGCACTGAAAAATGCAGAAATTTTGGAATCACTACTTGGCTAAATTGAGGAATTAGATTATAATAGTATCAGAAAGGGTATGGGGAAAAATGTTAGAAAACGCAGCTAATAATGAAAAAGATTATGTAATGTCATCAATTGATGAATACTTTGAAATACTGGACAGGGAAGCCCAAAAACGTTCCAAAATGGTCGCAAAATCTTTAACAAAATACTTAAAAAATGTCCAAGCAAATACTAAATATGATGAATTAAAAACTTCAGCTCTCCATTAAAAAAAGTTTATAGGGGAAAATAGAAGATGAAAAGTCTGAGTTCAATAACTCGGACTTTTTTAATACAAAAAGACTCCGATAAATAACCGGAGTCTTTTTTAAACTAATATGCTGTAATAAAATTATTCAATAATTTTATCAACAACACCAGCACCAACGGTATGACCGCCTTCTCTGATAGCGAATCTCATACCTTCTTCGATAGCTACAGGAGCGATAAGTTCAACTTCCATAACAACGTTGTCACCAGGCATAACCATTTGACCATCAAATTTGATAGTACCGGTAACGTCAGTTGTTCTGATGTAGAACTGAGGTCTGTAACCAGGGAAGAACGGAGTATGACGGCCGCCTTCTTCTTTAGTCAATACGTATACGTTAGCTGTAAATTTAGTGTGCGGATGAATTGTTCCAGGTTTAGCCAAAACTTGACCGCGTTGGATATCAGTTTTGTCGATACCACGAAGCAATGCACCAATGTTGTCACCAGCTTGACCTTGGTCAAGTGATTTTCTGAACATTTCAACACCTGTAACGGTAGTTTTCTTAGTTTCGCCAAGACCAACTAATTCAACTTCATCACCAACTTTAACGATACCACGTTCAACTCTACCAGTTGCAACAGTACCACGACCAGTGATAGAGAATACGTCTTCAACCGGCATCAAGAACGGTTTGTCTAAATCACGTTCAGGAGTTGGGAAGTATGTATCGATAGCATCCATCAATTCCCAAATTTTATCAACCCATTTATCTTCGCCGCGTTGAATTTTAGGATTAGCTTGAGCAGCTTCAAGAGCTTTCAAAGCTGAACCATGGATGAACGGAATATTGTCGCCGTCGAATTCATAAGAAGAAAGAAGTTCTCTTACTTCCATTTCAACCAATTCTAACAATTCCGGATCATCAACCATATCACATTTATTTAAGAATACAACCAAGTTAGGAACGCCAACCTGACGAGCTAACAAGATGTGTTCACGAGTCTGAGGCATAGCACCGTCAGTAGCAGCAACAACAAGGATTGCGCCATCCATCTGAGCAGCACCAGTAATCATGTTTTTAACATAGTCAGCGTGGCCTGGGCAGTCAACGTGAGCATAGTGTCTAGCTGCAGTTTCGTATTCTACGTGAGCAGTAGAGATGGTTATACCTCTTGCTTTTTCTTCAGGAGCAGCATCGATTTCATCAAACTTTTTCAATGCAGCTTGTCCTGCAGCGGCCAATACAGCTGTAATAGCAGCGGTTAACGTAGTTTTACCGTGGTCAACGTGACCGATGGTACCAATGTTAACGTGCGGTTTCGTACGTTCATACTTTTCTCTTGCCATGAGATTAATCTCCTTTTTTTACTTATACTACAATACTAATTTGGTATTTTAAGCCATACTACAATAATATTTACTCAAACTTTTTTGTCAAGGGTGCCAGATATCAGAGTCGTTGCTGATAAAAATAATAAAGAAATATTTTTATGCCAGTTTAAAAAATAACATAATCTGAGTTTTTCCAATCCTTATATGCTTCCTTAAATTTATGAAGTTTTAAATTAGCTTTCCCGCGGGTGTAATACAGATACCTGTAGCACGAATTGTTGCCATTACAAGTGCCTGCTTGCTCCAAAAATTTATCAATATATTCTATAACTTTTTCAGGTTCATTTAATTTTGCATAGCTCAAAACTAGACCATAATATGCATAAATATTTCCTGAGAGAGATGCTTCTTGCTCCAAATTGTTATATGTACTGGCAAGTTTCATCAAAAGCTCCGGAGTTTTTCCGTTTAGTTCCATTGCTTTATTATAATCGTACAGATTCATTTTAAGTTTTTCTTTAATAATATGTTCTTGTTTTTCGGCTTTGGACGCAGGATAATAAACTCCTTCCATAGTCCAGGCACGTATATCAGCCCTTTTCTCATATATTTCTTTTAAGTCGGGATTAATATTTAGCGCAGTGTTGTAATCATTATATGCAAGTTCTAAATCAGAACAGAACAATTCATCCTTATCTATAAACATACTATGTCTGAAATGTCCCATAATATCTCCGCGTTCTAACCTTAATTTATAATTTTTCGGTTCTTTTTCAATTTTTTTATTTAAATCAATCAGCTTTTTCAAACACAAAACATCTTTTTCTCTTTGATTAAGTAAATCTTTATTTTCTGATTTTACAATTTTAAGTATGGCATAATTCTTTTCTAAATCTTCTAAAGCTCCATTATAATCTTTATTTTTATCAAATTTTTCCTCAGCTCTGGAGTATAAAGCGTTTACATGCTGTTCTTCAAAGTAATCAACATGCTGTGCAAGGACAGAACTTTTGTACAACGGAAATTTATTATTTACGGACAAAATTCCGGCAACAGTAATAATAACTACTGTAATTAAACACCCAGTTCCAATCGCTAAATAAAAGACATTCTTCTTCATTTATTTATCCTTCTTTCCTTGATATGAGCCACGGCGTAAGAATTCTCTATCTATTTTATTCAGGCAATCAAACTTTGCACCGAGCCACTTCGGCGCAATAAGAGTTTTGCTGAACCCGTTTCCTGCAAGTCTGTGAATAGTCATTTGCGGAGGCAAAATTTCCAAAAAATCACAAACCGTTGATACATATTCATCTTCACTCATAAAATCAATTTCGCCGTTATAATACATGTCTGCAAGCCTTGTATTTTCCAGCGCACACAGCATATGAATTTTCACGCCGTCAACTTTTAATCTTGCAAGCTCTTCTGCTGTCTGCATAATCTCATCATGAGTTTCCCATAAACCAAAGATAACATGCACACAGACATTAATACCATATTCTTTTGTTTTTTCGTAAGCCTTCAGGAAACAATCATAATCATGCCCGCGGTTTATTTTTTTTAAAGTTTTATCATGAATAGACTGGAGGCCGTATTCAATCCAGGTATAATAATCATCTTTGAAGGATGAGATAAGCCTGAGCTTATCCTCATCAACACAATCCGGCCTTGTTCCTATGGAAAGGCCAACTATTTTATCATCACAGAGAGATGCTTTATATATTTTTTCAAGTTCATTAACAGGTTTATAGGTATTTGAAAAAGCCTGAAAATAAGACATAAATTTCTCTGCCTTAAAACGACTTGAAAGAGTTTCAATACCCGTTTTTACCTGTTCTTCAATTGACAATTTATTGGAATGAGCCTGAGAAAAACTTCCGCCGTCATCACAGAATATGCAACCGCCAGTAGAAATACTGCCATCTCTATTCGGACACGAAAATCCGGCATCAAGTGTAATTTTATATACCTTGCAGCCGAATTTATTTTTCAAATGTGCACTATATTGATTGTAACGTTTATCAGTACCGTTAAACATTTTAATGACTAATCTTTTTCATTTTCGTCATAAATAGGATAAACATAGTGTTCCCCGCAATTCGGGCAGACAACTTCCTGCTGCTTTCCGTCTTCTACTTTAGCAACTTCAAATAATGTTTTACACCCGGATTGTACACATCTTATAGCCCATGTAGGTCTTATTAATCTAGCCATTTTGCCTCTCCATATTGAAATAATACAAATACATATTATCATTGATTTTTTCTTTGTGCAAGTGCTAAACACTTATAAGTTATCCGCAAGAATTAACATTTCGTACAATTTAATTCAAATTTTTAGGTACGACAATAATCAAAAAGGAGAAAATGCATGAAGAATTTTTTAATATTTTTAGGAATAATTGCCGTAGCATATCTTGCGGTAATAGATACAATGGACAGGTACAAAGAATTGGAACAAATCGCAGTAACCACACCCGCACAAGTTGAAATGAAACCTGATTTAAATAAAACAAACGGACGTGGAATAGAAGAAAAACTTGATAATAATATCCAAAGACCGGAAATACAAAAAAACAGAACTGACAGCATAAAGGATCAAACACAGACAGTTGAACACAATGTCATTGACAGAACTAAAACTTTACCGGAAGAATATGAAAACCCTGCCAAGGGCAAATACGCAAACTAAATTCCGAACAACATCTCTCCATAATTGTCATCAATAACTTCACCGAAATCATCCGTTTTTTTAGATCTGGTATCCTCTAACAATTTTGGACGTACTGATGGTGCACTTTCATATCTGAAATATGCACCTTCCGGCTTATTATCCTTTACTAACGGCTGCGGGTCTACAACTTTAGGGAAGAAACGCAAATAAATATTCTGGGAAATAGATTTTGCAAGAATATCTTTTGAATACATTTTTAAATATTCTAATTTTGCATAAGCATCAGAAGCGTTTGGAGCACTAAGCATATTATTTTGATCACTTACCATCTTTTTATAAACGCAGCTCCACATAGCAAGATCATTAACAGTATCAACCAAAACAGCTTTAGTTTCCATCTCATAAGGATAAGATATGCCAAAGTTTGTGGATAACACAAGCATTTCCCAATAAGTTCTTCTGGCATAAGCACCTTCTATCGGGATGTCATTTGATATTAAAAGTATTGAATTAGCATTAAACACTTTGCTGATAGTCTTTAAAGCCGCAAAATCAAGCGGAGAATTATTTTTAAATCCTGTCATAACATTATTTACAGAACTTTTTACAGTTGGATTTGCATCCAAAGTTTTTCTTACATAATAAAGAGAAGGCGAATTTATTCTGCCGGTTTTATTAAAATTGTCAATAATATCATCTGCAATAATGTTTGATACATCAGGATAACAATAGTAATTAGCGCAAACTTTAAACAAATCAACAGGAAGCACGACCACATTAAAAGTTACCTCCGCATTTACGCATTGAGATATAAACAAACCTAAAATAACCAAAAATATTTTAAAAATATTTTTCATAAATTAATTATAACACACAAATTTTTCATACGTGTAATGGATTATATTTTTTTCATAACGAATTAAAATATATTAAAGGAAAGGAGTCTTAAAATGGACTATCAGGAATTGATGGATAAAGCCATTGAAGCCGCAAAAAATTCATACTCACCGTATTCAAAATTTGCAGTAGGTGCGTGCCTTTTAACAGAAAATGGCAAAACTTATTCCGGGTGCAATTTTGAAAACTCCAGCTTTGGTCTGACCATCTGTGCAGAACGAAATGCAGTGGGTTCAGCTATTGCTGACGGAGAAAGAAAAATAAAAGCTATTGCTATATATTCTCCAAATCAGAAACACTGCTACCCATGCGGCGCTTGCAGACAAGTCCTTAACGAATTTAAATCAGATTCAGGACTGGATGTAATAACAGAAGGCGATACAGATTTAGAAATTGCACCAATTTCTTTCCTTCTGCCGGAAGGATTTAACCTGTAATATGTTTTTTATAGAAGCACTTGTCAAATACATGAAAAAAGATAAGTTTACGGAAATTCTTGAAGAACACGACAGACAAACAAGTATCAACCCTCTTGAAGAAATCCCGCTTGAAGATGAACTTTCAGATAACGATTCTGAAAACTGCGAGCATATATTTATGCCGATAGATTCAACCGGAGAGATACTGGCATGCTCGAAATGCGGACAATTGATAAAACGCTCCGAACTAAAACCTTTAAACTTTTTTGAACATCCTGATGACAAGTTTAAGTTATGATACTACCACGGATAATCATCTTTAAACTGCCATCCGTCGTAAACAAAAAGTGTGAAACATCTGTTAGGAAAACCACCGCCGTAATTTGCACGTTTGCAGTTGTCAATAAGAGTTTGTCTGGATTCGTTTCTTCCCATAGGCAACGGCGGTTCCATTTTAAAAGTGTTACGTCCTGTATCACGAACTGTGGCAATATCAAAAACATCTCGTCCTACAATATTTGGACGTTTTTCACAATTTAAATCAACAGTAAAAGTAACAAACTGGTTATTACTCCATCCTATAATACAGCTTTCATCAAATTGTCTGAAGAATGTTTTGAGGACTGCTCCGCCCCCCAAGTGTGCGTCCACTCCATTGTAATTATATACTTTATAGTCCCTAAACGATGCTCTTTCTCTTGCACCTGAAGTTTTAAAATATGGTTCGTAATATTTTTTAAAGAAATCAGTATTAGAAATTGGAGGCGGTGTATATGGATCACGGCCTGAAATAGGATAATCCCAGTTCTTGCGGTCACCATAGTCGCTAATTGCAAGCATTTCTGCATTAGCTAATATAGAATAAATTCGTTTTAACTGGGTTGTAGCAACGAGTTTTTGGTATTTAGCAATAAGCATAGGGAGTGTCATCGCAGCAACAATCCCTATTATGCCTAAGGTGATTAAGACTTCGGCTAAGGTAAACGCTGCTTTTTTCTTTAAAACACGGTCATCCTGAGGATGAAATCCGAAGGATCTCTTTTTACACGAGATTCTTCGGGC